>JAPLPA010000441.1 GCA_026400415.1 Afipia sp.
TTCGAAAGCTTCGGGCAGCGACTTCACACCGATCAGCGACTGGGCAAAATCGAACGCCGACGTGGTGTTGGTCTTAGCGATGTCGATGATCTTCGTGGTGAAATCACCGGCTCCCTTGGAGGCCGTCGTATAGGCAGCTTCAAGAGCACCATTGTTGCTTTCGGCGGCTTCCTTGAGCTTCTGATAGCCATCACGAGCCGACGAAACGCCCTTCTCGGCGAAGGCGCGGACTTGCTCAGGAACCTGGAATGGAACGACGGTGGAAAATGGATCGGTCGCACTCATGTGAAACATCCTTTGGGTTTGACCCCACAGGATCGGCACAATTGCCGTCGTGGCGGGTCGATTCCGATCGCCTAGAAGGCGCTCGTATCACCCGACTATAAGGCAGAATTGGTGCATTGCAATAAAATATTGCAATGCACTATTGCATGGCTGGTGAGGCTTGCTTCGCCGGAAGCCGTCAGGCTTTGGGCTTAGCCACGTCCATTGCGGCCTTGGTCACTGTCTGACCCATTTCGCTGGCCTGTTCGGCCAGAGCCTTCATCTGGCCCTGCACATATTCGGTATGGAGGCGCATGACCTCCGACAGATCCTTGGCGTGGATCAGCGATTGGGCATATGCCAGCGACGCCTGAACGTTCTTCTCGGCATAAGAAATCGCCTTGGAACTGATGTCCTTGGCACTGGCGCGGGCCGTTTCGCCCCTGCCACCAAGCGACGACGCCGTCTGCTGCGCGCTGCCGATGAAACTGTCGAATGCCTTGCGAGCCTGCTCGAAACTGGCCTCCGCCATTGAGCGCATTTCCTTGGGAATTTCGAACTGATTGCCGTCTGCCATTTGACCCACTCCTGTTGAACTTTACTGACTTCGTGCCGGCCCTCGTTCCGCGTGTTCCGCCACAATCTATCGGGACGTTGCCTCGCGCTTATGACGCAGCGCAATGACATCTTCCTCACGACCCATCGTGACCCTTTGAATTTCTTTTGCAACACCTCAACTCGCGATGCGACGCTAAGGTCCAAGTAGGACAGTCGAATTAAGGTTATCGCGGGTTTCACTTGCCGATGCGCCGCAGTGCCGTGGACCTCCCCCCAGCCAAGCCATACTAATGATTTGTTAAGCCTATCCGACCCCAAGAACCCGCATGAGTGCCGGTTTCCGGTGTCATGGGAATCGGTGAGTTGTCGAACATGAGCGACGCAAATTTCCTGCTGCAAGGCATCCGCGATCCGCGATTGGCGGTTTACGCGACCAGCAGCATGCCCGCATGGCTCTGGTCGGCTGATGGCACCCGCATTCTCTGGTCCAATCATGTCGGCGCAAAGATCCTCGGCGCGCGCAATCCGGCCGTGCTTGCCGCCAAGGCGATTGGACCGGCAGAGCCGCATCGCCGTCAGGTCATGCAGCTTGCATCGCAACTCGCGCAATCCGGCGCGCCGCGCATGGAGAGATTGCGCGGCTTCGGCGCAGCACTCGGACAATTGCAAACCTGCGTCTGCGCGCGTCTTTCTTTTTCCGATGGTGCAACTGGTATTCTGGTGACCGCAGCCGATCCGGTCGCGCGATCGGCTTCGTTCAGCGAGCGCCTGTCCGGCTTGCTAGACAGTGTGCCGAAGCCGGCGCTTGCGTACACGCGAGATGGCGCATTCGCAGGAACCAATGATGCCGCAAAAAATCTTTCCGTCCACCTGAGCGATTTGTCGACATCTCAGCTCGATGCACCGCGCGTTACCGCATTGAGCGCAGGCGAAGCGAAGTTCCAAACAGGTTTTGGCCACGGGACGCTATATCTTGTTGGTGCGGGCCAGGAGATCGTTCTCATTGCATTGCTTGATGAGATGAACGTGCCAGCGCACGTCGCCGCGCCGTTGCCAATCGTCGTAGCGCCCGCGATAGTTGAACCGATTGCGGCTACTGCCGAAAGAAATGAGATCATTGCCGGTGTCGAAGCTGCACCACTTGATGAAACTGCCGTGCCCGAAAGCTTCTCGCCGGAGAGCCTATCTCGGCCAGCAAGCGAATTGATGCCCGCAGACGTTTTCGAATCGGCCTTTGAAGAAACGACGCCTGAAACATTGGCGGTGGCGTCACAACTCGAAATCTCGGCGTCGCCTGCAGCACTTGAAATACTTGGATCAAGTGCGCCGGAACAACCCGCAGTGAAAGAAATTTATCGCGATACAAATCGTGTCTCCGCGACGCTCGCCGAAATGGACGGGCCGCACCTAACGCCGCGCCGTCACCCGCTTCGCTTTATGTGGCAGATGGACGAAGACAGCCGCTTCTCGCTTGGCTCGGACGAATTCTCGCGCCTGATCGGTTCGCGTACTGCTGCCGCCTTCGGACGTTTATGGAGCGAAATCGCCGATGTGCTGAATGTCGATCCGGACGGCAAGGTTGCGGCTGCGGTTGCAGCGCGCGGCACCTGGAGCGGTATCATCGTTGATTGGCCAGCGGATGGGTCGGGCGCGCGACTTCCTGTCGAATTGTCCGGGCTTCCCGTGTTCGACCGCGCACATAATTTTATGGGCTATCGGGGCTTCGGCGTCTGCCGCGATCTTGAGGGGCTGGCGCGCCTCGCCGCTCAACGTCGCGACGAAGTGCTGTATTCGGCGGTACCGGCGGCCTCAAAAGATCAGTGGGCGAGCGCGACAGCGCCGGACTCGCTAACGCCGGAAGTGGTAGCAACGGCTGAGCAAAAGGTAAAAGGCGAGACGCAAGGGACTGCCGTGACCGACGTGCCCGTTGACACTCCGCAAAATGTTTTGCCGTTCCGTCAGGCCAATGAATCGAAAGCACCGGTTCTGTCCGCGGGAGAAAGCAGCGCATTCGACGAGTTGGCGCGGCGCCTGTCGGCCCAATTGGAAAACAGCAACGACCGCCCGGTGAACGAAA
>JAPLPA010000318.1 GCA_026400415.1 Afipia sp.
ACAGTCGGGACAACGAACAAGTCCATAGCGGCAATATCGGGCGCGTGATTACGCAAGAATGTTCGCCATCCCTGGCTTGGCGGTCTTCGCTGTTTGACCATGTAGTTGGCGACGCTTGATTGCGCGACCGCAAATCCGAGCTTGAGAAGTTCACCATGGATACGCGGCGCGCCCCAAAGCGGATTTTCGATGCTCATCTGCCGGATCAGCACTCGTAGCTCCGTCTCGATCTGCGGTCGCCCTCCCAGCGGGCGCGATCTCCAACGCCAATAGCGGCGAAAGCCCGCCCGATGCCAACGCACCAGCGTCTCGGGACGGATGATCGTGAGGATCTGCAGGATCGACGGAAACCAGCGATATAACTGGATAAAGAACCAGCGATCATTGTTCGTGAGCCGGACGCGACCACGCAGCTTACGCCTCAAGATAATCAACTGATGGCGAAGCACCGCATTCTCAGACTCAAGCCGCAACTTCGACTTGAATGGCGAGGCCAGGACGGCCAGAACGAAACAGAGCAGCCCGATCATTCCGCCAGCTTAGGCGATTCCACCACGTCATCAACGCGGATAAGGTTTTCGGTACACACAACCTCCCATAACATTAGCTGCAAAGGTAACTTTTGCAGAGTGGTTACTGAAATGAAGTCGCGAAAATCGCAATTGAGAAAATCCGGTTTTATTCTCGGGCTTGCACCTCTAGCTCGCATTCAACGTAATCCGCTGAACGCGCGAATTTTTGATAAAGGAAAACTCGAACGAGCAATCGAGCATATTCTCATCCACGAACTTCCGCTTAGCATTTTCATCGATGAAACCGACCTCATTTTAAGTGGATACGAAAATTTCAAGGCAGCTGAAGCTCTTGAATTAGACCAGGTGGTTACGAAGCGCTCGATCTTACCGTTACCGCTAGACGAGAAACGTATCTATCTGATCAAAGATGGCCATCACGCAGTAGCGGCCCTGTTTGGCGAGACGCTCCATTCGATCCATTGACTGTCTACCGTCGCTAGGAGGAAGCCTGATATTCCCGAGCCACACGGGTCTATTTCAATCCGCAGCTTCCACGCCGCTAAGTGCCTTCTGTTTTAGAGTTAGTACGGCCTGATATATAGGGGCCTCACGTCCCCGATGAAAACCTCGCGGAAGCCAACGTGCGCAGCTATGCGGCGCACGAATGCTCGACCGCGTCCATTGGTTCGAGGAAGTGCGTGATGAGCGACAGACAAGATTTGGTCTCCCTCGGCAGAAACTCTCCATTTCTGCAAATCGAAGACATAGCGATTGGCGAGTTGAAGCCAAATCCGCGCAATGCGCGCAAGCACCCCGACGAACAGATTACGATGCTGGCGCGCAATATTGATGCAGTTGGTCTTTTGGTTCCTTGTCTTATTGACGAGGCGAACGAGCTTTTGACTGGTACGGCGCGGGTCATGGCCGCCGAGCGACTTGGGATGAAGACAGTCCCGGCGATCCGGGTCAGCCATCTAAACGAGATGGAAAAACGAGCTTTTGTTATCGCAGATAATAAGCTCGCCGAGATGGCGGTATGGGATGCCGATGCTCTACGCAGAGAACTCCAGTTCTTCAATGATCTAAATATTGATTTCGACTTTTCGGTCATTGGCTTCAAAACCGCCGAGGTCGATTTCATTCTCGACAGCGCTGACGCGGATGGCAGTGATGAGCCCCTCCCCAATCTCACAGGTCCGGCAGTTTCCCGCTTGGGTGACCTCTGGCAAGCGGGCGCGCACCGCATTTACTGCGGCGACGCCCTAGATACAACTTCATACGAAGCGCTGCTGGCCAACGAGCGCGCGCAATTGGTTTTCACCGACCCGCCTTACAACATTTCTATAGGG
>JAPLPA010000344.1 GCA_026400415.1 Afipia sp.
ATATCAACCCATGGATCGTCGAAATCGGCGCGTCGCTGATCTCGATGGGCTGCCTCATCCTGTTCCTGAAAATCTGGCAGCCGAAAGAGCTTTGGCTATCGCCGGCGCTTCGCGGAAAAGATGAGTCTGCGGCTACCATGAAGCCCGTGAAGGCGATGAACAAGACGCCACTTACTCAGGGGCAACTCTGGAGCGCTATGCTCCCGTGGATCATCGTCTGCGCCGTTATGCTCATTTGGGGTAACGGTGCGTTCAAGGCCTGGGCAAACTCGACCTTCGTCTGGAATTACCCAGTCCCGGGCTTGCACAACATGATCAACAAGATTCCGCCTGTGGCCGCGAAGCCAACACCGGAAGGTGCTGTTTTCGGGTTCACATACTTGTCCTTTACCGGAACCGGTATGTTGATCGCAGCAATCATCTCCGGCTTCCTTATGGGCTTCTCGCCCGCAAAGCTGATTGCCGAGTACGGTCGCACTCTTAAGGTCTGCGCGATCTCGCTGATCACGATTTCGGCGATGCTCGCCATCGGCACCCTGACGCGCCTGTCGGGCGTCGATGCGACGCTCGGTCTCGCCTTCGCGGCAACCGGCGTGTTGTATCCGTTCTTCGGCACCTTGCTCGGCTGGCTGGGCGTGGCGTTGACCGGATCGGATACTGCATCGAACGTGCTGTTCGGAAACCTGCAGAAAATCACGTCGGAACAGCTCGGCATTTCTCCGATCCTGATGGCTGCAGCGAACTCATCCGGCGGTGTTATGGGCAAGATGATCGACGCTCAGTCGATCGTTGTAGCTTCAACAGCGACCAACTGGTACGGCCACGAAGGCTCGATCCTGCGTTACGTGTTCTGGCACTCGATTGTGCTGGCATGTCTCGTGGGTGTGCTCGTGACCTTGCAAGCTTATGTCTACCCGTTCACGTCGATGGTTCTGAAATAACCCTCGCATTTACGGAAGCTATCGTGAATCCCCGCGGCGCAAGCCGCGGGGATTTGCGTTTTTGTAAGAAATATTTTGCAGTTGCGGCGCTGGTGCTGAAAGCGCTTTGCGTTTAGAAACGCGCGCAACCAAAAATTCCAGGATCATCGGCAATGAAATTTCCGCGTCACATGGCACTTGCCTTTGCGCTCGCGACAATCGCCTTCGGGGCCGCGACGGCGCAAGCTGCAAGTGAATTCCCGTTCGGGACGGAGATGACACTGGATGCTGCCCCGCAACCCGGCTCGAAAAAAATTCCAACGCTTGAAATCGGCGAAAGCGGAGAGGCCGTTCTCGATCTGTGGTGCAAGTCTGGGAAAGGCCAATTTTCGGTAGCTAACGACACCGTCATTTTCGTTCCCGGTGCGATGGAAGATCGTGGTTGCACACCGGCGCGTTCGCAGGCAGACGACGCTTTAGTCGCGACATTGAGCGATGCTGTAAACTGGAGACGGCAAGGCGATTTTTTGTCGTTCGTCGGTGCAAAAACACTGCGCTTTCGTCTCAACACCAATTGACGATTTTAACGCTCGCGCAGGATCATATCTGCGCATGATCCGGCGGATTGAATGACGCCGGTATAGCCTCCGAACCCAGCATAGGCCGATGCGAGATAGAGTTTCGGAATGCATGTCGCGGGCGAGCGCTTCAATGCATCGAGCATTGAACTTGGCGGCGTTGGAGCAAAGCCGTAGACCGCGCCCTCCGGCGCGCCGAGATATTGCCGGACGGACTGCGCCGTATTGAATGACGAAGCGATCACAGCGCTTGCCAATCCCGGATAGTTACCGTCGAGGTACCTCACGATAGCTTCCTGCCAGCGCGCACGCTTTGCGCGATACTCATCCTGATCGGTGTCGTCCCAATTCGACAATCGGTCGGGGCCAACGATTGAAAGCACATAAGGTGGCGCGGGTACGGCAGAATCGATGGCTGCGTAATCGACGATGGCCAACGGCGGCATGCGATCTCCGGGCTCGTTCGCCATTAGCGAGGTGCCTTGCGAGTAATCGTCGAGCGTCGACATCCAATCAGGCAGCAGTTGCGTCGAATAGCTCTTCAAGCCGAATTCGCGCGGTGGCTTCGATAAACCGAGAGTCAACGAGAATAGAGATATTGATGGCGTGCGATTGGAATAAGATTCGCGCAGTTTTTCGCCCGCCGATGCCGGCAAAAGAGATGCGAGTATTCCGGGCGCCGCATTGCCGATCACACGTGTCGCGGAGATTGTTTGCGGATCGCTGCCGTCTTTTGCGGTATGGACGAGCCCGCAAACGTGGCCCTGAGAATCAAGAGTGATCGCGCTTGCGACACGCCGCAGAACAATATCGCTGTCTTCTGATTTCTTGACGATACGCGCTAGAGCACTCGAGAGTCGCTGCGAGCCGCCCTGGATATATCGTCCTCCGCTCAACAGGTAGCTTCCCTGTGCCATCGCGAAGAACATCCACCACGTCGTCGATGGATCGTCATGGTAATAGGAAAGATTAGCCGCGATGGCAGATTTGAGCGCCTCGTCTTTTCCGAATGCGCGTTCGAGTTTCTGCGACAGCGACAAATTCCAGTCGCGCACCGTTGGCAATAATTTCGCCAAAGCGCTAAGTGCCAGCACTGGTCTTCGAAGCGCCTTCGCGCCGCGAGACAGAGTCCCCATCGCGGATGCGATTTGTTCCATCTCGCGCAACAGCCGGTCGATGCTGTTTCGTGCAGCTGGAAAACGTTCCGTCAAAACCTGCCGTGCTGCGTCGAAATTGTCGGGTAGCATCAGAGGTTCGGCAATCGGCCCGCCGCGAACCTGATAAAGCGCACGAGCCGGAATCCATTTGACCGCATCGATCACGCCAGCCCGCGTCAACGTGTCGTGCTTTGGATCGCGCGGATCGTGCGGATCGCTAGTCTCATGAAGCGAGCCTTCGACAAAGAGGTCGCCAACCTTGTAGCTGGACGCTGCTCCGCCAACGGAGTTGCTCCGTTCGATCACCAGCACTTTGCGACCGGCACGTGCCAGTATAGCGCCGGCCGTCAAGCCGCCGAGGCCGGCGCCGATGAT
>JAPLPA010000354.1 GCA_026400415.1 Afipia sp.
ACGTGATCCCGAGCGTGACGCCTTCGAGAGTCTTCGTCCGGAGCAGTTTCTTGATCTTTGCCCGTTCCGATACGGAAAGAGCATGCTCGTCCTTCGCAGCGGTGAGAGCGACTGCCTTGGCTGGCTGCGTCGGAGCCGATTTTTTCTTCAGCGTTGCCTGCAAAGCTCGCGTTTTCTTCACAGGTTTCTTCGCACGCATTAGATGAGCACCACATGAGATGAGCACCACACGAAATCCAATGCCCTTGAGAGCGTTTCGCCAGTAGTCTGCATGAAAATCACAAGTGCTGCTACAGCAACAGGCAATCGCTGCACTGTTCCAATAACCACCATAACACGATGCAAAAGTCCAGTCGCTATCATTAGATGCCAAGGCACTAGTATATGTTAATTTATCAAAATGCGGGCCAGAGTCGTTGTCCGCGCACCACTCTTGAACGTTACCATGCATATCGAAAAGCCCCCACGCATTCGGCTGTTTTTGCGCCACTTCGTGCAGGCGTCTGCCTGAGTTGCGATTGAACCATCCATAGTCATCAAGCTGTCCTGAATCATCTCCAAAAGAGTACCTCGTGGGCGACATTGCACGACAGGCATATTCCCACTGAGACCCCGTCGGAAGTCTGAATTCTTGATCCTCTTGGATGTGTCGCTGGCCTCGCTCCAGTCTTGTGAGATACTCGCAGAATCGCTCTGCGTCCGGCCCCGTAACATACACGGCCGGATACTTTACGCCCTGTTGGTCAGAACGCAATTTGCCTCGCCACGGTTCGGTACCCATGACCGCGTTCCATTGCCCCTGCGTGACGACCGTACGGCCAATTGCGTACGGCTTTGCAACGGAGAGTTGGCAGGCTGGCGATATCCCATAATAAGTTTGTTGAATTTATGCATAATACGCTGCTTGGAATCCGGCCGTACCACTGTTTCGCCGATTGTCCCTGTGCCCGGCATAATATTAACGAGATCAATGAACTTACCGGTAGTGGCTCGTAAGGAGTCCCAGAACGGACGGATAGCACAATCGTGATACAGCTCATAGTCAGCACGCGTCCGCTCTCCTCCACGCAGCCAATCGTGAGCCACTTTGCCTACCTGATGACGGATAGGTGCCGTAAACACGGCGTCACCAACTCCAAGCGACTTCATGAGTTGCAGGCCGAGCGTGACGCTTTCGGCTGTTTTTTGTTGGAGCAGCGATCGGAGTTTCTTCACATCGGCTTTAGAAAGCACCGCAGCCAACGACGACGACTTCTTCTTAGGCTTCGTCTTGTCCGATTCACGAATTCGCGTCCTCGCAGCGGGCATCGATTTTCTGAGGTCATGGGAAAGCGTAAATCGACGGCTTTTAAAAAGGACAAGGGCATTATCTGATAGTGTCTCCAGAGCGGTAAGTTTCAACCCCTGCTTATGGGCTGCCAGTGCCTTGGCCGCGTTGTCGGAAAGCTTGGTAATACCCTCCAATTCTATATTCCTACTGTGCATAGACAGTGCCGCGGCCGCCGCATCGGACAGGCTGGTCAGGCCGTTGAGGCAGAGGTCCCTGTTGTGTTTGGCAAGGCTCTCCACCGCCGCATCGGACAGGCTGGTCAAGCCGTTGAGCTCGAGGAAGCCGCTTTGGTATTTGGCAAGGCTCTCCGCCGCCGCATCGGACAGGCTGGTCAAGCCGTTGAGGCAGACGCCGCTGTTGTGTTTGGCAAGGCTCTCCACCGCCGCATCTTCTATTGACGTAAAGCCACTAAAATCCGCGTCTTTTTCCTGTGCGATCTTCTTGGTTAGTATTTTCTCATCGCTTACGTTTTTCTCCTTCGCGGGGTTCTTTTGGGACGCTGCTTTTTTTGCCATGAGTCATTCCCTGCAGTACAAAATTGGAAACACTACACACCACGCGGCCCACTCACATCTTTTCCAGCACCAGCTTTGCCAGTCGCTTGTCTTTGAGCAGTTCCTTTGCGGCATTCGATGAGTGCTTGGTGAGATCGAGCAAGACGCTTGCCCGCAAGTCGTTTGGAATATCCTCCTGCAGTAAAAACTC
>JAPLPA010000167.1:0-1318 GCA_026400415.1 Afipia sp.
CGATCATGTGGGCGTTGAGGCTGTGACCGGGGACTTTATGAAGATCGACGGTCTTGGGCAGTTCGACATCGTCACCTTCAACAAGGTGCTTGAGCATGTCGACCAGCCCATCGCAATGCTCAAGCACCTTGTTGAAGGTGACGATGTCGAACTGCCCAAGACCGTCGATCTTCATAAAGTCCCCGGTCACAGCCTCAACGCCCACATGATCGCGCATGTGCGCGACGGCGCGGGAATCTGGATCGATGGCCGTGCAATGCCAGCCCGCCTTCTTCACCACATGAGGGAAAACGCCAAGACCGGCACCGACATCCAGCAACCGGATATTTTTCCCCGCAGGAAAATGCGTGACGGCGAACGACTGAATTCGCGCAATGCGGCCCGCATTGTCGGATCGTTCGGGCGGCAATGCGATCACGCGCGCGAACGCCGCCCGCATTCCGGCATCGTCGCCATAGGTGGCGTTGACATAGTCTCCGCTGTAGTCGGTGGCGACGTTCATCGCGTGACGAGACACATAGTGTTTTGAATTCTCGAATTGCCACACTTCCCGGCGATAGGGTTCGCCGCCTGGACGCGGAAAGCCGATCTCGCCTTGAGGTGGCGCATCATAGGAAAATACGAGCCGCGCATTCGCCTCGCCTGAGATGGGACAGGCCGATGGACGCAAGCTATTCACGATCCGCGCTCCAAGGATGCTTCAAGCGTCTTGAGAGATTCGAGCGTATCCAACCATGCGACGACTTTCAGCGGTTCGGCTTTAACGTAGCGATCGAACGCTTCTTCTTTCCCGCGTTCGACAAGCATCACGAAAAAACGGTCCACGCGATTTTTGACGAGCACAGCACGCAGATTGAAATTTGCAAGCCGCCCGTTCAGGGATGGCGTGGCATAGAAGCCCCAGGATTTGCGTGTGAGATCGTATTCGCCGCCCTGTTCGGTGAGGAACGTGACCTGCTCGTCGGCATCAAGCCGGATCGATCCGCAATCGCGAATGGTCCCCTTCACGTCATAGCCGACTTCAAATTCGCGCGGCGGATTTTTCGGCTCGAACTTCATGCGCTCAACCGCTGTCCGGCTCCCGCCCAATTCCAGTCGCGGATAATAAAGTCAGGAATTTTCCAGGTCTGACCGTCGCGCATCCAGATATCGCGATTACGGAATGTCTCGGCAATTTCAAAGAACTTCGCCGTCGAAATTTTCAGAAGCCCGCAAAGCTTCTCGATATCGCCCAAGGGAGTCTGATCGCCGCGTTCACGGACAATCGCCAACGCCTGTTCGCGGCTGAGGCGGCCGTTACGAATTTCCAGCGACAGAT
>JAPLPA010000167.1:1332-9142 GCA_026400415.1 Afipia sp.
CAGGCGCGTAAATCCGAATTTGTACCATTTCAGCCAGTGATGAATTGAGATGAAATCGTCGTCGATGTCCGCGTAATCATAAAGTCCGGTGCGCGGCCCCTTCGTATCGGCGGCAAACCCATGTTGCGCGGCGACCTTGCGGGTTTCTTCCGGGTCCCACTCAAGATAGTAGCCGAGGAAAACCGCCAACACGCCTGCGCTTTCAAGGTCCGACTCGCTCGGCCCGAAATACGGCGTCAGCTCCCGTTCGGTCAGTTTCGGCGAAATCCAGTCGCGCGCCGTCGTACCATGCGTGACGCCGTGACGTTGCAGCCACGCGCGATCCAGTTGAAAGCCGGTGCGTTCTTCCTCGCGTCCACCGTATTCAAACGCTGAATTCTCGCCCCACACGATCAAGGGAATTCCGAACGCTACCGCAATCTTCGCCGGTATAGCGAAAATCGCCAGATGCATTGGTACCGCCGTGGAGCCAAAACGAATAAACGCCTCAAGCATGAACTTAGCTTCAACAATCGGGTTGATCTGATAGTCGATATGATCGACACCGAGAGAAACAAGATTGTCCAGATTGCCCTGCCCGATCTCGGTGCGGCCGGGCGTCTTCCATGTCACGGCCAGCGGATTGAGTCCCGCCTCAAGGCATTTCACGACCTGCCATGTGCTGTCCTTGCCGCCGCTGACAGGAATAAGGCAGTCGTAACCTTTGCTGCGCGATTTCGCGTGCGCCACGACCGATAGAAAAGCCGCCTTGCGCGCATCCCAATCGATATCGCGTTTGGTGCCATGAGACTTGCAGGCGTTGCAAACGCCGTCGACACCGATCAGGAGATTCGGCCGCGTGTCGGGCAAAATGCAGTTAGCGCAATAACGCATCACGCCGCGAACTCTTCGAGGAACATCTTGCAGTTCACGAAATAGAACAGGAACTTGCTTTCGCTGTTGGGCAGATCGGACCGGCCCATCAGTTTTTCAATTCTGTCCTTGCGCACATACTCATAAATAGGACTGTCATCGAGCAGATAACTTCGCACGTCAGGATTCTTCACATCGAGATAATCCAGAACCGGCGCATTGAACCCGACCTTGCGGCGGTTATCGACAATTGCGTCTGGAGCAATTCCGCGCACAGCTTCGCGCAGAATTGCCTTGGCCTTTCCATCGTTAATCAGGTGCCGTGTCGGAATGCTGTTGCAGAATTCGAACAGATCGCGATCGAGAAATGGTGAGCGGTTCTCGATCGAGAAATACATCGCGTTGAGATCGTCTTCATGAAGGATGACAGGTACGCTTTCGTGAAACAGCTCGTTCATCATCCGGTTACGCAGCAGATTGCTACTGTAATGCGTCTCATCGAACGGCTCCGCCCATGGCGTCGTCAGATAGCCGCTGAATTCATCCGCATCCAGATAGATGTGATCGCGAAACGCGGGGTCCGCAACGAAAAGATCGGGGTTGCGCAAATGCCTATTGCGGACGACCGGCTGGATATGCGTTTTCCATGACGCAAGCGATGACGCGTGATGGGGCTTGTCGCCTTCGATCTCCTGCAGGTAGGCAAGGTGGTGATCGTAGTAACCGCTGAACAATTCGTCGGCCGCGGTGCCGCTGATCGAAATGCGGTATCCAGCATCGGCGATCGCCTTCTGCAAAATCCACTGCGCGTAATAGGTGATCGTGTAAACCGGCGCGTCGTGCTGGCGCACCAGCGAACGCAACCCCTCCAGAAAATGGTCCGTCGCGACCGGAATTGCGGTGTGCCGCACGCCGAGTCCGCGCACGGCAAGATCGACCATGTCGGATTCTTCATAACGGGCGTCTGTATTGACGATCGTAAACCCGTGAACGTCGTAATTGAACTCGCGCTTCGCGATGCTGATCAGCGCGTTCGAATCGACGCCACCACTCATGCAGAACGCGAGCGGCACGTCCGCGCGAAGACGAAGCTCGACCGAACGAATCAGCCTTTCCTTTGCACCGGCGACAGCTTGCGAAAACGACATGCCGTTGTCGATCTCGAATGCCGGCGACCAGTATCGTTCCTCGCCGGTAATTTTCCCGTTTTCGCAAACGAGGTTCGTTCCGCCCGACACTTCGCGAATACCATGAAAGAACGCATGGGTGCTTTTCTTGTAAAGCGCCTTGTAGCCATTGACGAGGTAGCGCCAAAGATGATCGTGATTGATCGGCAGCTTTCGGCCCAAAAGGGCTGCGATGAATTTGATCTCCGATCCGAAATAGATGCCGTCGCTCGTGACAAAATAATAAAGCGGCTTCTCGCCGAATCGGTCGCGAGAGAGTTTGAGCTGACCGCTCGCCTCATCGTAGAGCGCAAATGCCCACATGCCTTCGCACTTGTCGAGCACGTCCCAACCGAACCGGCGAATGGACGCCAGCAGCACTTCAGTATCCGAACGCGTCTTGAGTGCGACACCCGCCGATTCCAGATCCTTGCGGCGCTCGACGAAATTGTAGATTTCACCGTTCAACGAAATCCATGCGTCGTCGAAGCCCATCGGTTGATGGGCGCGCGGATCGAGATCGATAATCGACAGACGGCTATGGAGCAGCGTTGTGTGTGCGCCCGATGGCGACTGCCAGCTCCGCGCCTCGCGATGATCGGGCCCGCGCCTGTTCATGATGGCCAGGCACGCGTCGATGCGCTGCTGCGAGAGCGGCGAGCGTCCCTGATATCCGGCAATGCCACACATAATCTAAATTAAGCCAAATCCTCGGCGCGGATCACTTGATGAACCGCAAGTGCAGTCTTGGTCCTGCGTCCAACGACTTGAGCCGCCGCCGATGGAGGAAAGCCGATCGCAGGCCGCACAAAGTCCAGGTCTTCGGCGGCAATCGTTGCGCCTGCGGCGATTTCCCGCGCGGCGACAATTCCACGGCGTGCCACGGCACGCGTTGCGGCATCCGCCAATTCGTCATCCGCAAATCCGCGGCCGAGAATATCCGTAAACGAGCGAACGGTTCGCGAAAGCTGCGCGAACTCCTCAGGCTCTGCCGACAATGCGTGATCGCGAAACTCGGAATAGTTCTTGTCGAGCGTGAAATGCTTTTCGATGACGGCCGCGCCGAGTCCAAGCGCAATCGTCGAAGCCGTCAGACCGAGCGTGTGATCGGAATAACCGACGGTGAGACCAAGCCGTTCGCGCAGCTCCTCGATGGCCGATAAATTGGCCTGCTCGAGCGGCGTCGGATAAAGCGACACGCAATGGAGAACAGCAAGACGATCCTTTGCGCTCACGTCCTTGGGAAGGGCGGCAGAGAACACGCCGACTGCACGTTCTATTTCCGGCAATGTCGACATTCCGGTCGACAGGACGACCGGCTTTCCGCTTGCCGCTGCGACCTCTAGCATAAGATCGAAATCGAGATCGCCCGAAGCGATCTTGATTGCATCGAGATCGCCCGCCCATTGCTTGAGGGTGTCGCAATCGAACGCCGATGCCATGAACAAGGCACCCTGCCCGCGAACGCGGCGCGCCATCTCCAAAAACACCTCGCGGTCAAGCTTAAAGCGCGACAGTTGCGCAATGCGCTGCTCTTCCGACCGATTGACCAACCGCAAGGGATTGATCAACTGTACCTTGACGGCGTCGGCTCCCGCTTTGACAGCTGCCTCAGCCAGCTTGAGAGCGACATCGGGATTTCCCTCGTGATTATTCCCGATCTCCGCAATCAAAAACGGTCGAACGGCAAGATCGAACGCACCTATCTTCAAGCGACGATCTCCCCGTTGCTCGTATGGGCGTGCAACACATAAGCCGTTTCGGTCACGCGAAAGCCCAGCGACTCGTACAGATGCATGGCCGGAATATTTGAAATCTGCGTTCCGACCCGAAGCCGGCTCGCGCGATCCTTCCATCGATCGATAAACATCTCGCTCAATGCCCGTCCCGCACCTTTGCCTTGATACTTCGCATCAACCCCAACCAAATCGATGATGGCATCCAATCCGCTCGGGGATTTCGTTTCGAGAACAGCGAGAAAGCCGCCGACATTACCATTCTGTCTGGCAACGTAAATTTCCGCCGCGCGGCCTGCGGATGCATTCCGCGCCCATGCGCGCTTGATGTCGTGCGCAACGTTCATTTGTATCTTGGGATCAAGATGAAACCGCGAATAGGTGAAACACTGTGCCGCGACATCTTCGATGGCATCCGCATCTTCCGGCGTTGCCACCGCGACGGTCATCCCATCGCCGCCCGCATTTTCCCTAGTTTTGGTTTCCGCAGTCGCGAGCCAATCGAACGTGACATTGACATCCACGACGGCAAATCCCGATTGAGTTGCATTCTTCAAAGCACCGACATCGCGCGTTGGAATTTTCGCAAAAAAGAAACACGGTGCATTTGCTGAGCGCTCCCGCAGTTCCTTTTCGATATCCGACACGGTATCGTTCGCCCCAAGGTCGAGCACCTTCCAACGCGCAAAGCAAAAGCTCAAGCAAAGAATTCCGGGTGTTCGGCGAACAGCGTCTTGTACCATTCGATGTAGCGCGGGAAACCTTTCTCAAGCGGATATTGCGGCTCATAACCGATCAGACGTCTCGCTTTGTCCACGTCCAGGGTTCCGCGCTCCGGCATCAGTCCGTCGCGCGGATTGTGTACCACCTCAATCTTCGGAAACGCCTGCTTCATCAGTTCTATCATCTGATTGAGCGTCCGCGCTCCACCGTAGGTCAGATTGAATGTCTGGTTTCGTGCTTCCGGCAGAGCAATCGAACGCAACACGCCCTGCACCAGATCGTCGATGTAGGTAAAATCCAGCGCGTCATTTCCATCGCCATTGACGGTGAGGCGCGTTCCTCGCAAACCGTTTTCGATGAACGCCTGACCGACACGGCGGCTCACGCAACGCTCTCCATAAAGCGCGGATGGCCGAACGATAGTGTACGGCGTATTGAAAACCTGATTGTGCGCGATAACCAGCTTCTCGCCACCATACTTGAGAGCGCCGTAGATGCCGAGCGGCTCGCAATGCCTTGTCTCGACGGCGGCCTCGCCGTCGAAATTTCCGTACACCATGGACGACGAGAAATAGACGAAGTGAACATTCTGGTCGCGCGCGGTGTCGAGTGCGTTCTCGAGCGTGCGAAAGCTGTGGTCGAACGTGCTGTAGGGATCTTTGTTGGAACGATTGGCATGCGCAATCGCCGCGAGTTGCACGATACAGTCCGCCTTGATTTCGCCGAGACAGCGCGAGAGCGCGTGATAGTCGCGCGCATCGAGAACATGCAGCGGAATTCCGGCCTCGCGAAGCAACCGCATGCGCTCGAAAATAAAATTAACATAAAGCGTCTTGTTCGGATCGGCTCCCATGTTGGAAAATGCGCCGAGGTTGTTGACCTGCAGCCCATCGATAACATGCGGGTCCGCTCCGTGGCGTTTCAGCGCCAGAGCAAGATTGTGACCAATAAATCCAGCGCCACCGACCAATGCGATCGTTCGGCCTTTTAGTTTTTCTTCAAACACGTCAACCCCTCACAATTTTTGTAAACTCTTGCGCGATGTAGTCCATGTCGTCGGCGCCGAGATGCGGACCGACCGGCAACGCGATCGACCGGTCGCTGATGCGGGCTGCATTCGGAAAACGTGAAAGGTCCTCGCCGTACTTTTCGCGGTAATACGCGAGACGAGGAATCGGATGCGGATAATAGACACTGGTACCGATGCCGGCGGCATTCAGACGCCGCATGATCTCGGGACGCTGATCCGCCAGTCGCCCTTCGAGAACTGCGGTCAAGCACCGCGATATCTTCAAGGCCAGCTAGACCGCTCTTAAGTGCAGTGAAATTTTTCGCGCGGCGTTCCTGGATAGTAGCGAGACGCTTGAGTTGTTCACGACCGATGGCGGAATTAATGTCGCTCAGTCGGTAATTAATTCCTAGTGACAGCACGTCATAGACGCCGGGAACCGAGCGCTCAACAAAGGTGCGATCCACGCCGAACGCGCGTGCCTTCGATATTTTCTTTGCAAGGTCGTCGTGTCGGGTGATCAGCATCCCGCCGTCGCCCGTGGTGATATGTTTGACGGGATAGAAAGAGAACGTGCCGGCGTCGCCGAAAAGGCCGGCATGGACGCCGTCCCAACGCGTTCCCAGCGCGAGCGCGCAATCTTCAACGACCTTCAGATCATGCTTCGCGGCGATCTTCATGATGGCCGGCATGTCGCAGGGAATGCCGACGAAGTGCACGATGCCGATGGCGCGAGTTTTCGGCGTGATAGCAGCTTCGATGGCCTGCGGCGTGACGTTGCCGGTCGCCGTATCGCAATCGACGAACACCGGACGCGCGCCGACAATCTCGACCGCATGAACCGTCGCGACATGCGTCTGAGCGGGAACAATCACTTCATCGCCTGCCCCAATACCGAGCTGCCAATAGGCAAGATGCAAGGCGGCTGTTCCGTTGCTCAATGTCAGCGCATGCCCGCCGCCGACCGCAGCGACGAACTCCTTTTCGAATTCGTGCGCCTGAGGGCCATGCGTCAGGACATCGCCGGCAAGAACGCCAAGCACTGCGTTGCGCTCCGCCTCTGTGATCCACGGCTTGCCGAATTGAATTTTACGAACTTGCGTCATTGATATCTTATTCGAATTTGCGATTGCATTGAAACGGCCTCGTCGCAGGCAACGGCGATGGCGATGGCATCGAGCGTCGCCGCAAGATCCGTCGTGCGCGACGATTTGCCCTGGATAATTCCGTCGATGAACGGAGGAATAAGCGCGCCTTTGTGGCTTGGCTTTGCCGCAAGCGTGATCGGCTGGACAGGCGCGACCTCATCGCCAGGTGTCACGGGGTCGCGCGCCGTCATGAGTCGTGGCCCGGCATCGTCAAGAACAAATGTCTTTCGTGTTCCGAATATCCGCACGACATGCTGATGCCGATGCACGCAACCGAAGTTCGCCGTGATGCGGCCGACCATGCCGGACGCGAACGCCATCGTGGCAGCGGTGAAATCGTCGTACTGGAAGCCAGTTCCATCCGAGCAAATTCGATTTCCCATGGCTTGAACCGACACTGGCCGCTGGCCGGTCAACCACAGCATGAGATCGATCATGTGGATTCCTCCGCCGAGCATCACCGAGTAGTCGTCGGTCTCGCCGCGCCAACCCTCCGTAATCTTGTGCATTCGCCCATACAGATAGTCGCCTTCGAACGCGTAGATGTCGCCGAACGCACCGGAGGCAATTTCGTCACGCAGCCAACGATAAAGATCGGCGCCGCGGAGAATGAGATTGCTCGCCAGATGGAGCGAGGGATTTGCATCGAGCGCGGCACGGATTTGCGACAACTCCCCGGCTGTCCGGCACAATGGCTTCTCGACAAAAACGTGCTTGCCTGCTGAAAGCGACTGCATCACCTGCCCAAAATGCGCATCGTCGAACGATGCGATCGAAACGACGTCGACATCGTCGCGATGGAGAACTTCATCGAGATCGGCCGCAACAGCACTGCCGGGAATTGCATCGGAGAGCTTGTGCGCACGCGATCCATCAAGATCGGCCAGCAACTTGACCTTGCAGTTTGGCAAAGCCGCAAACATGCGGGCATGTTGCTCGCCGATCCCAAGCCCAATCACAGCGATGCCAAGTTGACGTGACACTAATTTTCCAGCCGCGCCAGTTCGCCGAAAGATTCGGGCTGCTCGACTCCGGCCTGAAGCGTTTCGAGATCTTCGCGGTAATCAACGACCATGCGGACGCCAGCCCATTTCGGGTCTTCGCAGACAACGCTACGAATTCGCGAACCCGCCTGGTCGTAATAGAACTTGGTGACGTGTTCGCGTTGATCGGGGC
>JAPLPA010000596.1:0-3066 GCA_026400415.1 Afipia sp.
GGTCGATGGCAATGGCGTGAAGCGTATTGCCGATGCGCTATTATCTAGTTCACCTGTCACTCACTAAAGTTGAGACGGTCTATGTCAGCACCTCCCCATGTAGTAATTGAGCGGCGCCAAATTGGCGTCGGTAATCCTGCTTTTATCATTGCGGAAATCGGTATCAATCATAACGGCGACCCTGAGCTGGCACACAAAATGATTGACGCAATCGCCGATTGCGGATGCGATTGTGTGAAATTCCAGACCTTCAGTGCAGAAGAGTTCTGCAACAATCCCGATGACGTCTATGAGTATGTTTCGCAGGGAAAAGTCGTTCGGGAGTCGATGCTAGGTATGTTCAAGCGGCTTGAACTCAAGCGCGAAGAATTTGCCAAGCTTTTTGCACATGCTCGCCAGCGCGGACTTTTGGCGATGTCGACGCCGACCGATCAGGCTGCTGTCGATCTGTTGACCGAGATTGGCGTGGAGGCTTTCAAGGTCGGATCGGACGACCTTGTATATTCTCCGTTCCTGAAATACATCGCGGCCAAGGGTAAGCCGATAATCATCTCGACGGGGATGGCGGCTTTGGAAGATGTCGAGCGTGCAGTGAGCGCGTTGGAAGCAGCCGGCAACCGCGAGCTTGTAATTCTTCACTGCGTCTCGCTTTATCCGACGCCGGAAGATGAGGTCAACCTTCGCCGGATCGGAACGTTGCAACGGAAGTTTTCCAGCGCCGTGATCGGCTTTTCGGATCACAGCTGGGGGATCCGCGCGGCTCTTGGCGCAGTGGCTCTCGGTGCAGCGGTGATCGAAAAGCACTTCACCCTCGACAACGAAATGCCTGGCCCCGATCATCGTTTCTCGGCCAATCCGCAACAGCTCGGTGACTTGGTCCGCGAAGTCCGTCTGCTGGAGAAGCAGCTTGGTAGCACGCAATTTGCGCTATCGCCTGCGGAAAAGGAGATGGCCGATCTTTGCCATCGTTCGATCTATGCTAGCCGCGCATTATCGAAGGGAGATGTTCTGTCAGACCGTGATTTCGTCTATCGGCGTCCGGGCACAGGGCTGATGCCTTATCATGCCGATGCCCTCGTCGGCCGCCGCCTCAAGACGGCCCTCGATGAGGGGGCGGCTTTGTCTTTTGATCTATTGGAGCCAAAATAATGTCTGTTACTTCAACGCAGAAGAAAGCTGAAGAAGCAGCTTTCTGGGACAAGATGGCGCATGAGCGCATCTACGCGGCGTTCGACCGCGAAGAGTATAGTTCCTTTATCGACAGTACGCTTGGCACAGACCTCACCGGAAAAGTGATCCTCGACGTCGGATCTGCTGCGGGTGTTACCGCGGCGCTGTTTGCGGCGCGTGGCGCGACAGTGCACGGTATCGATATTTCGCCTGACCTGATTGCGCAGTCGCAAAAGCTTTGGCCCGAGTATGCGGACCGTCTGCATTTCCGTGTCGGTGATGCCGAAAATCTCGATCTGCCGGACAACAGCGTGGATGCCTGTTTCTTTGGCGGCGTGTTGCACCATTTTCAGGAACGCGAGCAGGTCTGCGCCGAGGCGATGCGCGTGCTTAAGCCCGATGGGCGGCTGATCGCCGTTGAACCCAACAAGCTCGATTTTCTTGAATTGATTGAATGGGCGATTGCCGATTTGCGCGGCAAGCTTAGTCCGAACGAATACCCCATCGACCCGCGCGAGATGAAACGTGAAATGTACGCTGCCGGTTTCTCGCCGGTTCGCTTCTGGCCGGTGCGGCGCGATATTCCGGTGCTCGCGCAAATTCCATTGGTGAAAAAGGCCTTCAACCGTCAAAGGGGATTCTGGCTCAAGCGCCCGTTGTTACGCTTCCTCAACGCGTGGCGCGCCCCGGAAAAACGCGGCACATTTTTTGTGATCGACGGCCGTAAACCCTGATGGCAACGGAGCAATTCTGGGCCGGCTTTTGGGACAAAAAGGCCGGCGAGCCGACGAACTTTCAGGCGACGGGGCGGGGCCGGATGGACCTGGTTGGCTTTCTTTACACCGTCCGGGAATGTGCAAATTTACTGAAGCTAAGGCCGGAAGACCGTGTGCTTGATATCGGTTGCGGTACCGGCATCTTTACACTCGCCTTGTTGCCGTTTGTGCAAAATATCTCTGCGTTTGATATCAGTCCGGCTGCGGTGGCACGCGCCGCGAATAATCTCTCCGACGCTCCAAATGTGACGGTGAAGGTCGGCTCGATTACATCGATTCCGTCCGGGGATGGCCAGTTCGATAAGGCGCTGGCTTATAGCGTACTTCAGTATCTGGAATCAGAGCAAGCCGTGCTTGCAGCGTTTCGCGAAGTCGCGCGATCACTCAAGCCGGGTGGTGTCGCTTTGTTTGCCGGCAACCCAGACCCTTCGTGCCGCAAGATGGTCGAAGACGAGATCCGCGCAAACAATGATGAGCCTGCTGCCGGAAAGTATATTGCGCTGCTGGCCGAGACTTTGTGGATTTCGGCGGAAGACCTTGTAACGCTCGCCGGGCGGGCGGGTTTCGACGCAAGGCGGGTCGGTATCCACCAACGGATACAGCAACACACCTATATGTTTGATCTCGTGGCCAGCAAGTGAGCATGAAGCCATGACGCCCGAGGATTTTCGCGCCCAGTTTTTGCACCTGATGAACAATCGGGACAACCCTTTCCACCCGATGGTATGGATTAATGGTGATCCGATTGTCGGAGAGGGAACCTATATCGGTGGGCTCAGCGAACTGAATGCAAAGGGCGCGCGGCTAACGATTGGCAAGCACTGTGACATCGCGTCGTTTGTTGCGATCAACGTCGCGGATTCCCACTTGCGATGCATCGGATTGTCATCGCAGAACGATTGCCGGGATATCACGATTGGCGACCATGTTTTTATCGGATCACATTGTGCCATCCTGGGCGGCAGCGATATCGGCCATCATTCCGTCATTGCCGCCGGGACTGTGGTGCGGGGCGAGAAAGTGCCGCCGTACTCGCTGGTGATTGGCAATCCGGCGGTGGTGAAGATCGGGTACTATGCAGCTGGTGCTGCCAAGCCAAAGTAGAATGACTAAAGTTCCC
>JAPLPA010000596.1:3095-3889 GCA_026400415.1 Afipia sp.
AACAGGCCGTTGATTTCTGACGCAGACCAAGCGGCGGTAAACGGGGTTCTGACGTCCGGCTGGATTGCGGAAGGCCCTAAAGTCGCGGCACTGGAAAACGCCTTTGTATCAATGAACGCATGCGGGGCGGCTTGTGCGGTTTCTTCAGGAACCGCCGCCCTTTTTCTTGCGCTTAAGGGGCTCAAGGTTGGTTTGGACGACATCGTTGCCGTCCCAACCTACTCATGCTCCGCGCTTCTCAATGCGGTGAATATGCTGGGCGCGCGTCCGGTGCCGGTCGATGTTCGTCCAAGCGACTTCACGATCGATCCGGATAGCGTTCAGCGACTGGCGCCCGGTGCCAAGGCAGCGATTGCCGTGCATACATTTGGCGCCAGCGCGCAGGTTGCCGTACTCAAGCGCAGTGGCATGAAGGTAATTGAGGATTGCTGCCAGTCTCTCGGTGGTCCTCAAGGCCGCGATGGTGACGCCGCGGTGTATTCCTTTTACGCCACCAAGATCGTCACGGGCGGGCAGGGTGGTCTGCTTTGGGACCCTTTCGGCGAAGTTTCGGAAAGCGCGCGCGACTATCGCGAGTTCGATTGCAGGGAAACATATGTGCCGCGTTTCAACTTGCAGATGACCGATATTCAGGCGGCGATGATTTTGAGTCAGTTCGGGCGGCTTAATTCTATTCGTGCCCGCCGCAGGGCTATTCGCGAGCGGTATCGTCTGGCTTCCGATGGCCTTTTGTCAGCCGGTTGGGTGCTGCAAGGAGGGCTGGATGCCGAAAGTCATCTGCCCTATCGCTTTGT
>JAPLPA010000596.1:3930-4237 GCA_026400415.1 Afipia sp.
TATCGCTTTGTTTTCGTCGCGCCAGACGTGGCTGCGCGCGAAGCTTTAACGGCACGGCTCGATCATGCGGGCGTAGCAAGAATTATTCCGATTGAGCGTTACGAACTTTTACATCGTTACATGAATTTGGAACCTGAAAATTATCCTGTCAGTGAGCGGCTTGCTGACCTGGCGTTATCTATACCTTTGTATCCTGGCCTTTCGGAAGCCGAGGTGGAAACCGTATGCGGCGCATTAAGGCGCGCGGCATGATCCTGACGGCCCATCAACCTGTCTAGCTTCCCTGGCTCGGTCTGTTTCACAAGAT
>JAPLPA010000006.1 GCA_026400415.1 Afipia sp.
ACATCGTTGTGCCTAGCGGCACATGAAAACGTGTCCTACATCATCGGCCAGAACGGCATTATTGGCCAATTCATTTTGCGCGTGGCGCTAAAGGCCGCGGCCCAGGGAGACACACTTATGCAACTCACCGGCATCCATCATTTGACCGCTGTTTCGGCCAACGCCAAGGGAAATCTGGCCTTTTATACCGGCGTCCTCGGCATGCGTCTGGTCAAGAAAACCGTCAATCAGGACGATGTGTCCGCATATCACCTATTCTATGCCGACGGAAAGGCCAGTCCCGGCAGCGACCTGACTTTCTTCGATTTTCCTGCCGCACCGGAGCAGCGCGGTACGCGAACCGTGTCGCGAACGGGTTTGCGCGTTAATGGCGAGAAAAGTTTGGGCTATTGGCAGGACCGATTGCTCAAGCTCGGCGCGCATACCGGAAAAATCACCGAAGTGGATGGCCGCCTGACGCTCCCGTTCGAGGATCCGGAAGGTCAGCGGCTGGTGCTTGTGGACGATGGCGGTATCGGCGAAGCGCATCCGTGGGAGAAAAGCCCGGTGTCGGCCGAACATCAGATTCGCGGGCTTGGCCCCATTGTTCTGAGCGTGCCTGATTTGGCGCGCACCGAAAAAACGCTGACCGGCGTTATGAACATGCGCGGCGTGCGCGACTACGCATCGCCCGACGGTGAACATCGCATCAACGTCTATGAGATGGGCGAGGGCGGACCTGCGGCTGAACTCCACGTTCTCGAACAGCGTGATCTTCCCGCAGCGCGTCCGGGGGTGGGCGGTGTACATCATGTCGCGTTCCGAACGCCGAACGATGAGCAATATCACGCATGGACGCAACGGTTGTCCGAGTTCGGGATTCATTCGAGCGGCGAAGTGGATCGCTTCTATTTCCGCAGTCTGTATTTCCGCGAACCGAACGGCATCCTGTTCGAGATCGCGACTGACGGTCCGGGCTTCGCAAGCGATGAGCCCATGGCGACGCTCGGTGAGAAACTGGCGTTGCCGCCGTTTCTTGAGGGCCGTCGCAAGGAAATCGAGGCGGGGCTGAAGCCGCTGGCTTAAAGCTACGCCACCAAGACAGCGTCCGCGCCGTTCACGGCTTGGGCGCTGTCTATCACCGCACGCTCCAGCGCTCCGGATTGCACGGTGACATTCTCGGCGAAGAACCTCGCCAGTGTGACGTAGCGCTGCGCGTCGCCCTGAACGATGCCGTCCTTGCGCGCGGCCAATGCCTCATTTGCCAGCATGCATCCGCCGAGTGTGGTTGAGAACAGACGTAAGTAAGGCGTCGCGCCCGCGAGTGCCTCATTCGGCGCGCTCGCGATTTTTTCGAGCAACCACTTGCTGGTGCGCTCGACAGAGCCGAGTGCGTCGCGCAGTTTTGCACCGGTGGTGCCAAAGGCGGGATCGTTCGAGGCTTCGACCTTCGCAACAGTATCAGACAATTCCGTCAGTAAATCCCATACCGCTTCGCCGCCTCCCATCGCGAGCTTGCGATTCAAAAGATCGTTGGCCTGAATGCCGTTGGTGCCTTCATAGATGGTGAGAATGCGTGCGTCGCGAACATATTGCGCGGCACCTGTTTCTTCCATGAAGCCCATACCGCCGTGGACCTGCACGCCGATGGCCGCCACTTCGTAACCTATATCGGTCGAGAAAGCCTTCGCCATCGGTGTCAGCAGCGCACCGCGCGCGGCAGCTTAGGCTTTCACTTTCGGATCCGTCGCGCGATGCGACACGTCGATCGCCACTGCCGTGGCATAGCAGATCGTGCGCGCGGCTGCGGTGAGGCCGCGCATCAGCATCAGATTCCGCTTTACATCCGGATACATAATAATGGGATCGGAGCCGTCGCCCTTGCTGCCGCGCGCTTTGCCCTGCTTGCGTTCCTGTGCGTATGAAAGTGCGCGCTGATAGGCGCGATCCGCGATACCGACACCCTGAATGCCGACGCCGAGCCGCGCCTGATTCATCATGGTGAACATCGCCGCCATGCCACCGTTCTCCGCGCCGATCAGATACGCAATGGTGCCACCCTTGTCGCCCATCGTCATCGTGCAGGTCGGCGAGGCGTGAATGCCGAGCTTGTGCTCGATGCCGCTGGCGTAAATATCGTTACGAGCGCCAAGTGAGCCATCGGCATTGACGAGAAATTTTGGCGCGAGAAACAGCGTGATGCCTTTGGAGCCCGGAGGCGAACCGGGCAGGCGCGCGAGAATGAAATGAACGATATTGTCGCTCATGTCGTGGTCGCCATAGGTGATGAAGATTTTCGTGCCGAACAGCCGATAGGTGCCGTCGGGTTGTTTTTCCGCGCGCGTGCGCAGCGCACCGACATCGGTGCCGGCCTGCGGCTCGGTGAGCTGCATGGTGCCGGGCCATTCGCCGGAAATGAGCTTGGCGAGATAGATTTTCTTCAGTTCGTCGGAGCCGTGCGCTTCCAGTGCGTCGATCGCGCTCAGCGTGAGCAGCGGGCAGAGACCGAACGATAGATTGGCCGCACTCCAGATTTCGTTGACCGCAGAATGGATCGCGAGCGGCAATCCCTGACCGCCCCATTGTTCGGGACCGGACACCGCGTTCCAGCCGCCTTCACACCAGCGCTTGTAGGCATCCGGCCAGCCCGGAACGGTGACGACGCCTTTGTCCGTCAGCTTGACGCCTTCTTTATCGCCGAGCTGATTGAGCGGTTCGAGCACGTCGGTCGCAAACTTGCCGGCTTCCTCGATCACGGCTTCGGAGAACTCAGCCTCATAGCGATTATAATGTCCGGCCTCGACGGCGGCCAAAAGGCCCGCGCCATGATTGAGGGACAGCAGCATGTCGTTGATCGGAGCGCGGTAGGTCATGAGTGATCTCGCTGGTCGGGCAGGAACCCGGATGGTTTTGGAGAGGGCCTTATTCCCATGAAAATGCGGCTTTCTCAATCCGGTGGCTGCCATGCAACCGGCCGAAACCTGGTGCCGCCTCTGGTATGCAAGCGTGCAATTTTGGCCTGTTGAAACGCGGCGTTTGGCTTTATAGACCAGCATTACCAAGATGAATCGGCGCGCCGCGCGCCGCGCGTCACTTCAAACAGAGTAGTTTCAGCGCAGGGATTTCGATGCCTGCGTCATCGTGAATTGCTCGACGCTATTGGGGCGTAGCCAAGCGGTAAGGCAGGGGATTTTGATTCCCCCATTCGGAGGTTCGATCCCTCCCGCCCCAGCCAGCCAGTGTAGGTTTTGGAGAATATTACCGTTTCGATCTTGAAAGGCCCGCCAATGGCGGGGTTTTGAAGACGGATCCGGTCTCCAGCTGCTCCGGTGCAGAATTTCTGGGGCAAAATCCGTCGAGAATCTCTAGCCGTTTCCGAGAAAACTCCCGTTTTTCGGAGATGCTTTTTGGAGACTAAGTTCGATCTCCACTGCGTGGCGGGCAAGCAGTGGTGAAGCCGCACTCATCCCTGAACTTTCGACCACCGGCTCCGCAGACATCAACCCCGACAACACCCCATCGGGATCGGAGCGCAGCAATGTAGTAGTCTCTACCTCGCTGGTCCAAAATATCCGTAAGGTCAGCTTGGAGACGGTTTTGGGAAGGTATTCGCATTGACCATGAAAGCCATTTTCGAACCTGGTGTTTTGATGTCTGATCGATTTTTGTCATACGGACCGCCGTCACGCGGCGATGTAACTGTTACCAACCATTTCAAATCCACGCGCAAGAAGGCGTTTAAAACTTCATGAATGCGCATAGGTTCGACATTGGTGAACACATTGCACTTGTTTGCGAGGCCATAGTTATCGCCGTAAAAGAAAAACAGCTTTCGGGCTTTAACGTAATAGAAAGCCGTCAAGTTCATGCCCATGAATCCCGGGGAAATCTGCGCAATGGAAAACCCCGTGTTCTCTCCCGACGTCTGAAGACTAATTTGATCAGTTATAGCAAATTCATAATTTTCGTCTTGAGACCCTGGCCAATCGTAAAGCATGTCGCAATAGACCGAATAGCGAAAGCCATTATCGCGGTTGCTGATGACTGAAACAAATCCACCTGCGCTTAAGATTGACGGATCTGCGACAACATTGCGCATAGTTGAGAATAGATCGCTCGCGGGAGAATCTTTCAATTCGTCAGCGAAGTATGCGACATTTAGCGCGCGGCCATGTTGCGGCTTGCGGCGATTTGGCTGTTCAAATTCGCGAAAGCGCGAATACGCAATTGGATCACCGATCCAAAGCGTTTTTGCGAGGCTTGTTTGTCGCTTTCCATCTGCGATTTTCACGAGCCGGGCGGGATTTGCAAACGCCACAATGTAATCGTTACCCGTTTCACGACTGGAGGTTTCAAAATAGGCGACGACAGCAGCAAATCCTGCACCCTGCGGATAATTTTGAACGAAGAGGCGAAATGCTCGCTCAGCGGTAACTGGTGAATTCGCAAACGAGACGCAAATATTCCCCGGCAACATGCATGACTTCACCACTCCGTTTTGGAAGGACAGTGGCTTCTCGTGCTCAGTGAGAAGCGTGTCTGCGACAACGGCGACGCGGGGTCCATCAATGCGAGCAACAACGAGCGTCATGGCGGCCAAC
>JAPLPA010000010.1 GCA_026400415.1 Afipia sp.
ACCGTCACGATCTCGGTGCTGTTGCTGCACCTCGTCGTGCTCGCCATCGGCGCTTATCTGGCAACCATCGGCAAAATCTCGATCGGCACCTTCGTCACCTTCGAGAGCGCGTTCTGGGAGATTTCATACAACATCGCGCATCTGATGCATTTCATCCCAATTGCAATTCAGGCGTCCGCCGCCGTGCGCCACATGGAGGAATTGCTCGATGAGCCGACCCGCGGTGCGGATCGCCCCGGCGCGCCGGACTTGCCGCGCATCACCAACAACATCGCCTTCGAGCGTGTGAGCTTTGCGTATGAGGGCAGCGACGCTCAGGTGCTGGACAGCCTGTCGCTCAAGCTCGATATCGGCAAGCGGATCGCCATTGTGGGTCCGAGCGGCTCCGGCAAGAGCACGCTGCTGAATCTGATTCTGCGCCTCTACATTCCGACCGAGGGCCGGGTGACAATCGACGGCGTCGACATCCGCAAGGTAACACGCGATTCATTGCGCAAGAGCATGGCAGTGGTGTTTCAGGAAAACATGCTTTTTAACCTGTCGCTTCGGGAAAACATTCGCCTCGGCCAGGAGGGTGCCAGCGACAAGGAAGTCGAGGAGGCGGCGAAGAAGGCCGAGATTCACCGATTCATCATGACGCTGCCGAACAAATACGACACGGTGGTGGGTGAGCGCGGCGACTCCCTGTCGGGCGGCCAGCGCCAGCGCATTGCGATTGCGCGCGCGATCATCCGCAATCCTTCTGTGCTTTTGCTGGACGAAGCAACATCCGCGCTCGACCAGACCACTGAGGCCGCGCTTAACCGCACGCTGCTGAAAGTAGCCAAAGGCCGCACCATGATCTCATCGACGCATCGGCTGACATCCGTCGTCGAGATGGACGAGATTATCGTTATTTCCGGAGGCAAGGCGATCGAGCGCGGCACGCATGCCGAACTGCTCGCCAAAGGCGGCATGTATGCGCAATTGTGGGCCGACCAGATTCACAAGAAGCACGAGCCGGTCGATGCCGGCGACGATGAGGACGACGATTAAGTCGGTCTAGGAATTTGCAATCCGGCGCGCCGCCGCGATCTCACGAAGATTCCTGATTGCGCCGAGACCAAATCGCACGACAAAACGTGCCCAGCGGCGGGCGTGCCACACCAGTCCGGTATTGATCGACATCGCGCGCAGAGAATAGGCCTGACTGGTCGAGTATTCGTCGCATGCGCGCTTTTCCGCATCGTCATAGAATTGCGAGATCTTCGCTGCATCCATGCCGCCAGTTGCGAGCCATTTCGGAATGTAGCCGTTACAGAGCCTTTCCACGTCGGTATAGGCTTTGTAAGTGCCGGTGCCTGCAGCAGGACACGACGTCGAAAAGGCATCTCCGATCAAGACAATCCCGGACTGCCGGTGTCCGTGCGTGACATACAGATCGGCGGGACGAATTTTCACCGGGCCTTCGATTTTGAAATTGCCCGTCATCGAACCAAGATTCGGCATCACTTCATGAATGGCCGCTTCTGGAGCATGGCGCATGTGACTGAGCCACGGATCGTCCATGCTGCGATAGACCATCAGGTTCGCACGCATCGCGCCACGGATCGGAAACAGAGTGAGGTAGGAGACAAGCGAGGCTGAATCCTCGGTGAAATAGGTGAGGGCCGGAAACTGGAATTTGTCGCGGCCGTCGGGCACGACGTTGAATCCGATTGTAATTGAATGACACGGGCTGACGATCTCGCGCTCGATGCCGAGCGCATGGCGAAGGCTGAGACCGAGGCCGCTGGCAAGCACGACGAGCCGGGCCGAGACATCCTCGCCGCCACGAATTCAACGTTTGACGGAATCTCACGGCGCATGGCATTGACGAGATCGTCGTAGAGCAGGCCGTGCTGGTCGCTGGGCTTGTTGTCGAGCATGCGGCCGAGCCGTGCAGTCCAAGCGTGGCCATCGAGCGTGGACGAACGCTGGATCGCTTCATACAGATTCAGCTTGCGCAGAACCCGCAATTGGGGGCCACCGATCTTTTCGCAGCGGAAGTCGGGTGGATAAATCTTGTGTGGATCGATCAGGATTGTGGAAATACCGGCGCGGCCAAGAACCGCCGCCGCCGCCGATCCGGCTACGCCTCCGCCGATGATCGCAATGTCAGCCTGACGCATGTTGTCGCCTTTTTTCAACCACTTAGCACGCGTGCGACAAAACGACTAAAGCTTGAATGAAACAGGGTGAATCAGGCCTTAAACGCGGGCAGTAAAGTGTTTTGCGCGTTAAAAACGAGACCGGCAGCACGAACAAAGGCGCGGAAACGACGACAGTGGCCTGAATCGTATTAAGCCATTGAAATATATATAAAATTCACTATATTTCGTCTATAATGCCGTTACATAACCGTGTCGTTGCCGAGCGCGACATCTTTTGCCCTGTCGCCCTTGATTTGGCTGCAGGAAGCCCGATTGAACTCGGCAGAACCATTCATGGAATCTAAGCGTTGCGGATTCGCGCAACGAGCGAAACCCGGCGGTTGGCCGTGCGCGCCGAACGTCAGAAGTGGCTCTCTCGCTTAGGCTTTTCGCATGCCGTTTAGTCTTGACTTGGCATGGGTCGGCTACTACAACCCGGCCACTTCACGACAGGCGGTGAGCTTCCTCACGTCGGAACGGATCACCTTTTCGCTCTCTGGTTCTCCAGCGAGATGAATCGGCACCAACCTCGACGAATGTCGCTCAAACGCTGTCGGCACTAAGCCAGGCAATGCCAGGACGATGTTGGTCTCTCGGGCGAAGCTCTTGAGATTGGTTTCGGATGCATGATCTCGGTGCGCCGCTTGCGGCAAGCTGAGGTCCTCTGTGGCGGTCAAGCGCTTTCCATTCAGCGATGAATGGTTGGCGCGATTTCGCTTTGCGCGGTCGAAAACGCGCTGACGAAAAGATCGGCGAGAGCAGGTGGTTCGGAAGTCGCGATTTTGAGTGGGACGCAAGTCCCGAACGAATTTTGCGGAGCCGGTTTCGGTTTCGCGCGAACAAGGGTGAACGATGCCGACGATCAACCAGCTGATCGCTAAGCCACGCGAATCGCAGAAGGCTCGCAAGAAGGTGCCGGCTCTGCAGCAGTCGCCGCAGAAGCGTGGCGTTTGCACACGCGTGTATACGACTACTCCGAAGAAGCCGAACTCGGCGCTTCGTAAGGTCGCCAAGGTGCGCCTGACCAACGGCTTCGAAGTCATCGGCTACATTCCGGGTGAAGGCCACAACCTTCAGGAACATTCGGTGGTCATGATCCGCGGCGGCCGCGTCAAGGATTTGCCCGGCGTTCGTTACCACATTCTCCGCGGCGTCCTCGATACGCAGGGCGTCAAGAACCGTAAGCAGCGCCGTTCGAAGTACGGCGCGAAGCGTCCGAAGTAATCGGGGATCATCGATGTCTCGTGGTCATGTACGACGGCAAGAAGTCTGCCGCCGAGAGCATCGTCTATGGCGCGCTCGAAATGATCGAGAGCAAGACCAAGCAGGGTCCGCTGCCGGTGTTCGAGCAGGCGCTGGAAAACGTCATGCCGACAATCGAAGTGCGTTCGCGCCGCGTCGGTGGCGCGACCTATCAGGTGCCGGTTGAAGTACGTTCGGTCCGCCGCCAGGCGCTGGGCATTCGCTGGATTATTTCCGCTGCGCGCGAGCGCAACGAAAAGACGATGACGGCGCGGCTCTCGGCTGAGTTGCTCGATGCGTCGAATGGTCGTGGTAACGCCGTCAAGAAGCGCGAAGACGTGCACCGGATGGCGGAAGCCAACCGCGCCTTCTCGCACTATCGCTGGTAACGGCGAAACGAACGGATCAAAGGAACACACCATGGCGCGCCAACATCCAATCGCTGATTACCGCAATTTCGGTATCATGGCGCATATTGACGCCGGCAAGACCACGACCACCGAGCGCATCCTTTATTATACCGGCAAGAGCCACAAAATCGGCGAAGTGCACGAAGGTGCGGCGACGATGGATTGGATGGAGCAGGAGCAGGAGCGCGGCATCACCATTACGTCGGCTGCGACGACCGCTTACTGGAACGAAAAGCGCCTCAACATCATCGACACTCCCGGCCACGTCGACTTCACCATTGAAGTCGAGCGTTCGCTGCGCGTGCTCGACGGCGCCGTTGTGGTTCTCGATGGCAACCAGGGCGTTGAGCCGCAGACCGAAACCGTTTGGCGTCAGGGCGACAAGTACAAGGTTCCGCGCATCGTTTTCGCGAACAAAATGGATAAGACCGGCGCCGACTTCTACAAGTGCCTCGATGACATCGTGAAGCGTCTCGGCGCAAAGCCGATCGCGATCCAGCTTCCGATCGGCGAAGAAAGCAACTTCGTCGGCATGGTCGATCTTGTGATCATGAAGGCCTATCTTTGGAACAACGAAGCGCTTGGCGCCAAGTTCGAGACCATCGATATCCCGGCCGACCTCGTCGACAAGGCGAAGGAATATCGCGAGAAGCTGGTTGAAGCCGCCGTCGAACTCGACGACGAAGTTTTGACCGCATTCCTTGATGGCACGGAGCCTGACGTCCCGACTTTGAAGCGCATGATCCGCAAGGCGGTTCTGACTGGCGCTTTCTATCCAGTTCTGTGCGGCTCGGCCTTCAAGAACAAGGGCGTGCAGCCTTTGCTCGACGCAGTGGTCGATTACCTGCCGTCGCCGCTCGACGTTCCCGCGATCAAGGGTCTCAACCCTGACAATGACGAAGAGATCATCCGCGAGCCGAAGGACGACGCGCCGATGTCGCTGCTCGCCTTCAAGATCATGGACGATCCGTTCGTCGGCACCATTACGTTCTGCCGCATCTATTCGGGCACGCTCACCAGCGGCACCGGCGCGATCAACTCGACCAAAGAGCGCAAAGAGCGCATCGGCCGCATGCTGCTGATGCATGCGAACAACCGCGAAGACATCAAG
>JAPLPA010000301.1:0-4638 GCA_026400415.1 Afipia sp.
CCGATGGCTAAAATGGGGACCGAGATCGCCACCTGATAGGCTAGCGTTTTTTCGGGAGGCGCTTGCAGAAGCTTGGTCGATTTTACGATTAGCGTCGTCGCCGCCCACAAGATCCCGCCGCCGACAATGAGCAAGTCGCCGAGGATGACTTTCGCATCGACGAACGGTTGCGGCACACCGATCGCCAGCGCGACACCTGCAAACGATAACCCCATTCCGCTCCATTGCAACGAACTCAGACGCTCTCCGAGAAATCTTTTCGAGCCAAGAGCCACCACAAACGGCGCGACGTAAAGAAACACGACTGCGCGTGAAGCGGTCGTCAGCGTCAGCCCGGTATAGATCAGGACAAATTCAAACCCAAACAGCACGCCGGCGAAAATGCCGGGCCATAACGTGCCGTCGCGGCGGAAGATTTCAACGCCACGCATCTGCGCAATCGCAAGAATGACAAGCAAGCCGCCGAGCGAGCGAATTGCAGCCTGCGTCAGCGGCGGAATATCGGGGAGCGCAAGCTTGACCGAAATCTGGTTGAAGCCCCAGCTCAGACAGAGCATCAGCATGAGAAAAATAGCGGCCGCGTTCAGCGGGCGTCCAGCGCGTGACATAGTCGTTGAATTCGTCGGCATAAACCCCCGCCTCGGCTTCCCGCCGGTTTTATTACTTTGAGTTACCGCGTGGATTTCTGACAGTGCGTGCACGTGCCGGTGATTTCGACCACCGAGAGTTTCGGCGAGAACCCCGTGCTTCGAGCGGCTTCGTTGAACGTCTGCGCGAGCGCCGCTGATGGAATTTCTCCAACCGACCCGCAAGCTTCGCAAATCAGGAAGGCCACAACTGCCGTCTCATCGTGATTATGCGCGCAGGCAAGAAACGCATTTCGGCTTTCGATGCGGTGAACGAGACCGTTCTCCATCAGAAAGTCGAGCGCGCGGTAAACCGTGATCGGTGCCGGTCGCGGCATGTCCTTGGCGAGTTGCTCGATGATCTCATAGGCACCAAGTGGACGATGGCTGGAAAGCAAGGCTCCCAGCACTTGCCTGCGAATCAGCGTGAATTTTTGTCCGCGACCTCCACAAACCCGTTCCGCATGCGAGAAACCGTCCTCGGCGCAGCGGCCGTGGTCGTGATCTGGGGCGGGGAAAGCGGGCTTTAGTTGCGTCATAGGCGACTCATTTAACGCGGTTAGACTGATTACGCTTATTATTTCAGTGAGATGGCGAATGAATTTATCGCACCGTTCCAATTTCTATTGCATTGCACCATAAAGTCCCCAATTCTTGTTGGAGCTATGGCATCACATCGGCGCAGCTAGCGGTCTAGGATTGCGTGAGACCGATGAGAAAGAAGCGCAACTTTGGCGACCAATCTCAAATCGTACCTCGACAGCCTCGCGCCGTGGAATTTCACTGGCGCGCGCAAAGCCAGTTCGGCGAAAAAAATCAACCTTGCACTTCAAGGAGGCGGCTCTCACGGGGCCTTTACATGGGGTGTTCTCGACCAATTGCTTGCCGATGGACGGCTCGAGATTACGGGAATTTCCGGCGCGTCGGCAGGTGCACTCAATGCCGTGATGCTGGCCGATGGCCTCACGCGTGGAGGGCCCGAGGAAGCGCGCAAACGTCTGGCGGATTTCTGGCGGGCCACCAGCGCGGGTGGAGATTTGCCGCCAATTCAACGCGCGCTGACCGACCGTTTGTTCTCGATGATGCCGTTTGCATCGGCCCCGGTGCAGAACTGGTTCGAGGCGATGTCTCATTATTTTTCGCCCTACGAACTCAATCCGCTGAATATCAATCCCTTGAGCAGCCTGATCGAGCGCTTCGTCGACTTTGACGCCCTCGGCAAGAACAAGGATCTGGCTCTTTATATCTCGACCACAAATGTCCACACCGGACGCCTGCACATTTTCGCGGGCGACAAAATCACCGCCGACGTCATCATGGCGTCTGCGGCACTTCCTTTCATGTTCCGCGCAGTCGAGATCGACGGCGTGCCCTATTGGGATGGCGGCTATATGGGCAACCCCGCGATCTTCCCGTTCCTGCAGACGACGGAAGCCGAAGACGTCCTTGTCGTTCAAATCAACCCGGTGTCGCGAACTACGACACCGCGCACTTCGGCCGAGATCATCAACCGCCTGAACGAAATCACTTTCAACTCTGCGTTGATTTCAGAACTGCGGACGATGGATTTCGTCAATCAATTGATCGACGACGGACGATTGCCGCGCGGCACCGGCAAGGACCAGTACCGGCGGCTGAACATTCATCGCATCGATCTCGGTGGCCTCGGCACGCGGCTAGCAGCATCGAGCAAGATGAAGACAGACTTCGATTTTTTTGAACTGTTACACCGCGCCGGAATGCGTGCCGCGAAGAAATTTCTCGACAACCATTTCGACGACATTGGCAGGCAAAGCACAATCGATCTCGCAGCCGAATCCGGCGTTGAGTGGACGTAGAGCCCCCCGATCAGACGTCGAAAAAAACCGTCTCTCTGTCGCCCTGTAGATGAACATCGAATCTATAGGTGACGGAGTCGCCGGGCTCACGCGTCGCGATCAGAGTTGAGCGGCGATCCGCAGGCACCAATGTCAGGATAGGATCGGTGGCGTTGGCAGATTCGTTCTCGAAATAGATGCGCGTCATCGCCTGTTGAGTCATGCCGCGTGCATAGACCGCGAGAAGAATGTGCGATGCTTGGGATTTTTCACCGGGGCCGGGAACGGTGCCCGGCTTGATGGTGTGGAATGTGTATTGCCCTTCGGCATCGGTACCGCAGCGCCCAAAGCCTTTGAAAGCAGAATTCGGAAGCGCGCGTTTGTCCTGCGGGTCGGCGAAGCGGCCCTGCGCGTCGGCCTGCCAGATTTCCAACATTGAATCGTTGATCGGCTTACCGTCGCCGTCAAATATCCGCCCGACGATACGGATGCGCTCGCCGGAGACGTCGGGTGTGACGAGATCGTTACCGAACGCGTCATTCCACTGATAGCTGGTGCCGGGAGTCAAACCATATTTAAAATACGGCCCGACAGTTTGCGAAGGGGTGATGCCGCTCATCAATCATTGTCCAACGGTGTCGCGTTGCGGCCGCGCAGCACGATGTCGAAGCGATAGCACAGTGCCCAGTCCGGCTTGGTATTGTCCAGATCGAAACTCGACACCATCCGCATGCGGGCGGCATGATCGGGGATCGAATTGAAAATCGGATCGTAGGCGCACAATGGATCGCCGGGAAAATACATCTGCGTTACGATGCGCGAGATGAAGGCATGCCCGAAGACCGAGAAGTGAATGTGAGCCGGACGCCACGCATTGGGATGATTGCCCCACGGATAAGCGCCCGGTTTGATAGTAATGAATCTATAATAGCCGGCGGCATCAGTTTTTGCGCGGCCTGCTCCGGTGAAATTCGGATCGAGCGGAGCGGGATGCTGATCGACAACATGAATGTAGCGACCGCACGCATTGGCTTGCCAAATTTCGAGCAATGTATGCGGCACGCCGCGGCCGTCCTCGTCGCGGACATGGCCGTGAACGATAATGCGTTCGCCGAGCGGCTCGCCTTTATGCTGGATAGTGAGATCGTGATCGTTCTCGCGCACGGCATCCTGGCCATACACGGGACCGGTCAATTCGGAGAGCGTTTGCGGCATGACGATCAGCGCCTTTGTAGGCGATCGCTTCACCGTGCTTTTATAGGCTGGCGACGGACGCGGCGCATGTATCGTATTGCTCTCGCGCGGATAGATAAGTGTCATGATCCGTCTCCGTCGTTGTCAGATCGGCGCCACTGCACGCAACTTAGTTGAATTTCTCGATTGCGGCTGCAACGCCCTGCCCGACACCAACGCACATCGTCGCGATGGCGAGTTTGCCGCCTCGCTTTTCCATGCCGTGCACCGCAGTCAGGGCGAGGCGTGTACCGCTCATGCCAAGCGGATGACCCAACGCAATTGCACCGCCATGCGGATTGACAAAATCAGCGTCTTCCTTGACGCCGAGTTGGCGCAAGACAGCAATACTTTGCGACGCGAAAGCCTCATTGAGCTCGATCAAATCGATATCGCTAATCTTGCGACCTAGGCGCGCCAGCAATTTTTGTACGGCAGGAACGGGGCCAATACCCATCACACGAGGGGCAACGGCAGCAGACGCAAGCCCCAAGATTTTCGCGCGCGGCGTGAGCCCATGTTTTTTAATGGCATCCTCCGACGCGAGAATCATCGCGGAAGCACCATCGTTGACGCCGGATGCGTTTCCCGCTGTCACTGTACCCGGATTACGAACGATGGGTTTGAGTTTGGACAAGCCTTCGAACGTTGTCTCCGGTCGCGGGTGCTCATCTTTGTCTACGACGATTGGTCCGGCCTTTCCGCCGGGTAATGTGACCGGTGTGATTTCTTCCGCAAAATATCCTGCAGCGATCGCCTTCCCCGCGCGCTGCTGCGAGCGGATAGCAAACGCATCCTGATCCGCACGAGAAATTTGATAATCCTCAGCGACGTTTTCACCGGTTTCCGGCATCGCATCGACGCCGTATTGCGCTTTCATGATCGGATTGACGAAGCGCCAGCCAATCGTCGTGTCGTAAGTCTCGACTGTACGTTGATAGGGTTCAGAGGCCTTGCCGGTC
>JAPLPA010000301.1:4651-22189 GCA_026400415.1 Afipia sp.
CACGAATGGAGCCCGCGTCATGGATTCGACGCCGCCCGCAATGGCCAGATCGATTTCGCCGGCGCGGATCGCGCGCGCCATCCCCCCGACGGCGTCGAGACCCGACGCACAAAGCCGATTGACCGTCATGCCCGGAACCGTCTCCGGCAATCCCGCGAGCAGCAGCGCCATGCGCGCGACATTGCGGTTGTCCTCACCGGCCTGATTGGCGCAGCCGAATGCGACTTCATCAAGCGCTGCCCAGTCGACCTTCGGATTACGCGCCATCAGCGCCTTCAGCGGCACGGCAGCGAGGTCATCGGTTCTCACCTTGGCAAGTGAACCGCCGAAACGGCCGATCGGTGTGCGAATCGCGTCGCAAACGAAAACATCACGCATGGTCGCTTCTCCAGACTTGTTGAGACGTTTTAGAAAGCTGTCGTTGACAGGTCAACTTAGATAGCTTTGCGCCGTGGCCATCCTGCCATGCGTGAAGGCAAGAGGTACGGGAAAACACACCCCCACCCACATCGCAGCGCAAAATTTTGCTAACGTTCCGAACATGACCATCCATTCAGCGCCGCCTTCGCCGCCAGAGAATGAGGCCGCCTCAACTGAGGTGGCCGGCCGTGTCACGCCAATGATGGAGCAGTATCTCGAATTAAAGGCGGCTAACCCCGGTCTCCTGCTGTTTTATCGCATGGGCGATTTCTACGAGCTGTTTTTTGAGGACGCTGAAATCGCATCGCGTGCGCTGGGCATCATGCTGACCAAACGCGGGAAGCATCTCGGGCAGGACATTCCGATGTGCGGCGTGCCAATCGAGCGCTCAGACGATTATCTGCACCGGCTGATCGCGCAGGGCCATCGTGTTGCTGTGTGCGAGCAGATGGAAGACCCCGCGGAAGCGCGCCGGCGCGGCAACAAGAGCGTGGTGCGGCGCGATGTTGTCAGGTTGATCACACCGGGCACACTGACCGAAGACACTTTACTTGACGCGAAGGCGAACAACTATCTGCTGGCGATTGCGCGGGCGAAGGCATCTTCAGGCGAAGACAGTATGGGGCTGGCGTGGATAGATATGTCCACGTCTGAATTTATCGTGACGGAATGCAAAAGTACTGATCTTGGCGCGACGCTCGCGCGCATCAATCCCAACGAGGTGATCGTCACGGACCTGCTCTACAGCGATCCGGACCTTGCATCCCTACTGAGTGCATTGCCAGCCGTGACGCCTGTCACGCGCGACGTGTTCGATGCAGCTACTGCCGAACGGCGTCTTTGCGATTATTTTGCAGTCGCCACCATGGACGGTTTTGGTACGGTGTCACGCATGGAAGCAACTGCCGCAGCTGCCATCGTGACCTACATCGACCGCACACAATTTGGAAAGCGGCCGCCGCTTTCGCCCCCTGCGCGCGAAACTGCCGGCACCACAATGGCAATCGATTCCGCGACGCGCGCCAATCTCGAGCTTACCCGAACCTTGTCTGGCGAACGGCGCGGTTCGCTGCTCGACGCCATCGATTGCACGGTTACTGCAGCGGGTTCGCGGCTTCTGTCACAACGGCTGGCTGCACCTCTGACTGACAGTTCTGCGATTACGCATCGGTTCGATGCGGTCGCAATCTTTGCAAATGAAAGCGGACTGCGTAACGATCTTCGCAACATTCTTCGCAGCGCTCCTGACATGTCGCGGGCTTTGGCGCGCCTCTCGGTTGGGCGCGGAGGCCCGCGCGATCTTGCAGGGTTACGCGACGGCATTCACGCTGCCGACGCAGCTTTGGCGCTATTCGCGCGGTCAGAAACACTACCGCGCGATGTTGGCCTTGCAGTCAACGCTTTAAAACGTCCGTCGCGCGAACTTGCCAGCGAATTTAGCCGCGCCCTCGCCGACGAATTGCCGCTGATTAAACGCGACGGCGGCTTCGTGCGCGAAGGCTTCGACAAAGCGCTCGATGAGACACGTAGTCTACGCGATGCCTCTAGGCTCGTCGTAGCCGCAATGCAGGCCCGTTACGCCGATGACACAGGCATCAAAGGTCTGAAGATTCGTCACAACAATATGCTGGGTTATTTTGTCGAAGTGACTGCGCAGCATGGTGACAGGCTGATGGCCGCCCCACTGAACGCCACCTTCATTCATCGTCAGACACTCGCCGGCCAGGTTCGGTTCACCACGACCGAACTTGGCGAGATCGAGGCCAAGATCGCCAGTGCCGGTGATCGCGCACTCGGACTTGAACTCGAAATCTTTGAGCGACTTTGCAGCAAGGCCGTCGCGGCGGGCGACGATCTGCGCGCAGCGGCCCAAGCATTCGCGCTGCTGGATGTTACTGCGTCGCTGGCAAAACTCGCCATCGATGAAAATTATGTCCGGCCGGTCGTTGATAGTTCACTGAAGTTCTCAATCGAAGGTGGGCGGCACCCGGTCGTAGAGCAGGCGCTAAAGAAGGGCGGTCAGCCCTTCATCGCCAATGGATGCGATCTATCGCCGGGACCGTCGCAATCGTCGGGGCAGATCTGGCTGATCACCGGACCCAACATGGCGGGCAAATCGACGTTCCTACGCCAAAACGCGCTGATCGCCTTAATGGCGCAGACCGGAAGTTTCGTTCCGGCGAAACTCGCGCATATCGGAATTGTCGATCGGCTGTTCTCACGCGTAGGAGCCGCGGACGATCTTGCGCGCGGGCGTTCTACGTTCATGGTCGAGATGGTCGAGACAGCGGCCATTCTCAATCAAGCGGCTGAACGCGCATTGGTGATCTTGGACGAGATCGGACGCGGCACGTCGACTTTCGACGGCTTGTCGATCGCGTGGGCGTCAATCGAGCATCTGCACGAAAGCAATCGATGCCGCGCTCTGTTTGCCACCCACTATCACGAGCTGACAGCGCTCTCGGCAAATCTGCCGCGCTTGTTCAACGCCACCGTCCGCGTCAAGGAATGGCAGGGCGATTTGGTTTTTCTTCATGAGGTGCTGCCGGGATCGGCAGACCGTTCCTATGGCATTCAGGTCGCGAAGCTCGCGGGGCTACCGGCCGCCGTCATCGCGCGCGCAAAATCGGTTCTTGTCAAACTCGAAGCGCAGGATCGCGGACCATCCGGGCGCGCTCTGGCGGATGACCTGCCGCTGTTCGCGACGCCGTCCCGCGCGGCGAGCGAGCCAGCACCGCCCAGTGCCGCAGATCATCTGATCGAAGCCCTGATTGCGCTGCATCCCGACGAAATGTCACCGCGTGACGCGCTCGAAGCGCTGTACGCCTTGAAGGCAAAATTGCCGAAAAATTGAACAGCGTTCTGCGGGGTGCTGTCAAAGTGCGGCGACACCGCAACAATCCCTGATGACACAATCGCTTGCGTCCGTTATCCGAGTATAATGGATACCGCGACCAAATCAGCCTCCGACGTCGCCACAACATTCGACACGGCACGCATCTCCCGCGAAGTCGAAGCACTGGCCGAAAAGCACGCCGGCAATGGCGACACCTTTCGTTCCGCGATGGCACAAATGCTCAAGGCCGAGCTTGCTGCAGCTCGTGTCGAAGTGCAGGCCGAGCTGCTGAAAGACCGGCAGGGCCGCAAATGTGCCGAACGTCTGTGCGACGTACAGGACGATATTATTCGCATCCTGTTCGATGCAGCCACGCGATACGTTTACCACTCATCGACGCCCTCCGATTCAGAGCGAATGGCGGTGATCGCCACCGGCGGTTACGGGCGCGGCCTGATGGCACCGGAGCCCGACATCGATCTGCTGTTCATCCTTCCCTACAAGCAGACTGCATGGGGCGAACAGGTCGCCGAAGCCATTCTCTATTGTCTCTGGGACATGGACCTGAAGGTCGGTCACGCCACCCGCTCGATCGATGAATCGATCCGGCAAGCGCGCGCCGATATGACGATCCGTACCTCCGTTCTCGAAACAAGATTTCTCACTGGCGATCGCGCGCTCTACGACGAACTCGTCACGCGCTTCGACAAGGACGTGGTTCAGGGGACCGCCGCTGAGTTCGTCACGGCAAAACTTGCCGAACGTGAGGAGCGTCATCGCCGTGCCGGACAATCGCGCTATCTCGTCGAACCGAATGTGAAGGAAGGCAAAGGCGGCCTTCGCGATTTGCACACTTTGTTCTGGATCGCGAAATACGTCTACCGGGTCCGCACAACTGACGAACTTGTCGCGCATGGCGTGTTCGATGCGCAAGAATATCGCACGTTCCGCCGTTGCGAGGATTTCCTCTGGTCCGTTCGTTGCAACATGCATTTTTATACCGGACGCGCCGAGGAGCGGCTGTCGTTCGAAATGCAGCGCGAGATCGCTCAGCGGCTTGGCTATACGTCACATCCCGGCATGCAGGACGTCGAACGCTTCATGAAGCATTACTTCCTGATCGCAAAGGAAGTTGGCGACCTGACCGCTATCCTGTGCGCCAAGCTGGAAGATCAGGAGGCCAAGCCCGCTCCGATGTTGAGTCGCATGATGGGCAAGCTGCGGCCAGGCCGAAAGCGTGGCCGCGTCCCCGGCAGCGATGACTTTATTATCGACAACAACCGCATCACGCTTGCCGCGCCGGATGTCTTTAAGACGGACCCGGTGAATTTCATCCGCATTTTCCGGCTCGCGCAAAAGAACAATCTGGCATTCCACCCCGATGCGATGCGCGTCGTCACCCGATCGCTCAATCTGATTACGCAAAAGCTTCGCGAAACCCCCGAAGCGAACAAACTCTTCATGGAAATTTTAACGTCCAACGACGCAGAAACCGTGTTGCGGCGGATGAACGAGACGGGAGTACTTGGCCGCTTTATCAGAGCGTTCGGCAAAATCGTCTCAATGATGCAGTTCAATATGTATCATCACTACACGGTCGATGAACATCTGCTCCGCTGCGTCGGAATTCTTCAGGACATCGAACGCGGTGGCATCGACGAATTCGCCGTTGCCAGCGACCTGATGCGAAAAATCCGCCCTGAGCATCGCGCCGTCATTTATATGACCACGCTGTTGCACGATATTGCGAAAGGCCGCCCCGAAGACCACTCGATAGCGGGCGCGAAGATCGCACGGCGGCTATGTCCACGCTTCGGATTCAATACAGCCGACACAGAACTTATCGCGTGGTTGATTCAGGAACATCTCACGATGTCGACCGTGGCTCAGTCGCGCGACCTCTCCGATACAAAAACCATCGAGAATTTCGCTGCGGTCGTCCAATCCGTCGAACAGATGAAGTTGCTGACGATCCTCACGACCGCCGATATACGTGGCGTCGTCCCCGGCGTGTGGAACGGCTGGAAAGCTCAGCTTATGCGCACGCTTTATTACGAAACCGAACCCGTGCTGACAGGCGGCTTCTCGGAAGTGAACCGCGCGCAACGCATCCACGTCGCGCAGCAGGAATTCCGCGCAGCCTTCACGGAATGGCCTACCCCCGAACTCGACGCCTATATCGCACGGCAATATCCGGCTTACTGGTTGAAAGTCGATCTTCAGCGCAAGATACGGCATGCCCGATTTATAAAGGCGAGTGAAGCCGGCAATCACAAACTCGCGGTCAATGTTGGATTCGACGAGGGGCGTGGCGTGACGGAATTGACAATCCTCGCGCCTGATCATCCCTGGTTGCTGTCGATTATTGCCGGTGCCTGCGCATCGGCTGGCGCTAATATTGTCGACGCGCAGATCTACACGACCACCGACGGCCTCGCGCTCGATACTGTTGCGATCTCCCGGGAATACGAGCGCGATGAGGACGAAGGACGGCGCGCGACGCGTATCGGCGATATGATCGAAGAAGTGCTCGAGGGCAAGCTTAGATTGCCCGAAATCGTCGCCAAACGAAGCGCCTCGAAAGCGCGGCTCAAGCCCTTCAGCGTTGAGCCTGAAGTCATTATCAACAACCAGTGGTCGGATCGCTTCACCGTGATCGAGGTGTCGGGATTGGATCGCACCGGATTGCTCTATCAACTCACCACCGCGATTTCAAAGCTCAATCTGAATATCGCATCCGCGCATGTCGCGACATTCGGCGAACGCGCCCGCGACGTGTTTTATGTAACTGATCTTCTAGGAGCGCAAATTACCGCACCCACGCGGCAGGCCGCTATCAAACGGGCACTGATCCATCTGCTTGCGCACGGAGAGGTAGCAGAAAAACCTGCCGCATAAGCTATCGGCTGTGCTTTTATCGTCGGGGTCGTGCTAGCTTTTGCCGACTAATGTTGGGGGCACCATGAATTACATCGCGAATATTCTCGTTGCACTCGTTGCGGCGCTCCACATCTATTTTCTTACCCTTGAGATGTTTCTCTGGACCAAGCCGATGGGCTTGAAGACCTTCGGCAACACGCTCGCGAAGGCCAAAGAGTCAGCGGTGCTGGCCGCCAATCAAGGTCTTTACAACGGTTTTCTCGCCGCCGGCCTGATCTGGGGACTGCTTCACCCAACCGCAGCGTTCGGATTTCAGATCAAGGTGTTCTTTCTTGTCTGCGTGGTCGTCGCCGGTCTCTATGGCGGCTATTCGGTCAGCAAGCGGATCATCTTCGTGCAGGCACTTCCTGCGGCGCTTGCTCTCTTGTTGCTGTGGCTTGCGCGGTAAGGATGTGAGCGTTCGACGCGAGCCGATTGTTCATTTTGGAATTTGACCGAAAGTCTTGCCCGCGGGCAGCGGTGCGGTACGGATCAGTCGCGAATCTTCAACTGCGGCCTGACGGTGCTTGACGGCTTCGCGATAGACCGGGTCGCGGATCATTTCGGCGAAAGCTGCCACCGTCGGATATTCGGCAATGAAACAGTGGTCCCATCGCTCATCGCTTGGGCCGATCAGCATCAACTCGAATTTGCCCTGCCAAACGATGCGGCCGCCGAGGCGCGTGAACACCGGCCCGCTTTCGCGCCCGTAGCTTTCATAGGCTTCCCAGCCGCTCGCCTTGCGGCCATCGGGATATTTCGCCTGCGCATGCAGCCGAACCAGATTGAGCATTTGGATCGAACCGGGCCGGTCATTGGCACGGAACGCCGCAAAAACTTCTTTTGTTGGATCGATATGACCAGTCATTGGGGCTTTCTTCCTGCCTAATATCGGCTTGACGAAGCCGGTATTCTGGACGCGTCCTAGAGCCAAGCACCGCAAAGGCGAACCTGTAAAGACGCATTAACTCCTTATTAACGCCGCCTTAAAAGCTAATCCTTTAGCCTTCATGCATATCGACAGAACGGTCGGCGTGGGCGCGCGAGCAAATGGCTTTGGGGCGGAAAAAGAACGGCGGCCGCAAGGAGCCGAAGTTTGAAGGCGCGGCGTCGCTGGACGGTCTGCGCCTCAATCCGTGGGATCGCGTTGGCAATTCCGAAGACGACGAAGCGCCCAAACGACGCAACCCGCGTGACGATAATACCGACGATGATAAGCAGCCGCGCGAACGGCGACCGCGCAGGTCGCGCGCGCAAATCCGCAAGGACAAAAAGAAGTCCCGTCAGCGGTCGCGCACCGGATTGGGCAGGCTTGTATATTGGTGCACGGTGCTCGGACTATGGGCCGGCATCGCAGGCGTCGGCCTCGTCATCTGGGTTGGAGCACATCTGCCCTCGATCCAGTCGCTCGAAATTCCCAAGCGTCCACCCACCATCGAAATTGCCGGAATGGATGGCAGCATCATCGCGACGCGCGGTGAAATGCCGGGAGCAAATGTCTCCCTGAAGGAATTGCCGAAATATCTCTCACAGGCGTTCATCGCCATCGAGGACAAGCGATTCTATTCGCATTTCGGCATCGACCCGACCGGCATTGCGCGCGCGGCGGTCACAAACATTCTACATCGTGGTGTATCGCAAGGCGGTTCGACGCTTACGCAGCAGCTCGCAAAAAACTTGTTCCTTACACAGGAGCGCACGCTGCAGCGGAAAATGCAGGAAGCCGAGTTGGCGCTCTGGCTGGAACGAAAATATTCCAAGGCTGAAATTCTTGAGCTGTATTTGAATCGCGTTTACTTCGGCTCAGGCGCGTATGGCGTCGAAGCGGCAGCGCAGCGTTATTTTGGAAAATCCGCCCGGAACGTCACGCTGCCTGAAGCCGCGATGCTGGCGGGCCTTGTTAAATCGCCGTCGCGCCTTGCGCCGAACCGAAATCCTGAAGGTGCTGAAAGGCGTGCGCAAATTGTGCTGACCGCGATGGCGGACAGCAAATTCATCACCGATGCGCAGGCGCAAGCCGCCATCGTCAAGCCGTCTTACGCGGTGAAGCCGGTTGGTGCAGGCACTATCAATTATGTCGCCGACTGGATCGGCGAAGTGCTCGACGATCTTGTCGGTCAAATCGACCAAAACATCGTCGTGGAGACCACGATCGACCCAAAATTACAGAACGTCGCAGAAACCGCCGTCATCGATGAGTTGGCGGCCAAGAGCGTAAAATTCAACGTTACGCAAGGCGCGCTGGTTGCGATGACACCGGACGGAGCGGTGCGCGCGATGGTCGGCGGTCGCAATTATGCGGAAAGCCAGTTCAATCGTGCCGTCACCGCAAAGCGCCAGCCCGGCTCGGCATTCAAGCCATTTGTTTATCTCACGGCACTCGAGGCCGGTCTGACTCCCGACACTGTTCGTCAGGACGCGCCGCTCGATGTCAAAGGCTGGAAGCCGGAAAACTACAGCCGCGAATATTTCGGTGCCGTGACGCTGACGCAGGCACTGGCCATGTCGCTGAACACCGTGGCGGTGAGACTAGGCGTCGAAGCCGGCCCCGCAAATGTCGTACGCACCGCGCATCGGCTCGGCATTGCCTCGAAGCTCGAGCCCAATGCTTCGATCGCGCTCGGCACTTCGGAAGTCTCTCTCACCGAACTGGTCGGAGCTTATGCGGCATTCGCCAATGGCGGAATGATCGCGGCACCTCATGTCGTAACCAAGATTCGCACCCCGCAGGGCAAGGTTTTGTATGCGCGCGCGCCGGATCCGCAGACCCAGGTCATCGACCAGCGCTATGTCGGGATGATGAATGCGATGATGCATGAGACGCTCGTGACCGGAACGGCGCGCAAGGCCGACATTCCCGGCTGGTCGGCGGCAGGAAAGACCGGCACCAGTCAGGATTTCCGTGACGCATGGTTCGTCGGATATACCGCCAATCTCGTGACCGGCGTTTGGCTTGGTAACGACGACAATTCACCGACGCGCAAAGCAACTGGCGGTGGCTTACCTGTTGAGGTGTGGACGCGGTTCATGAAGGTCGCTCATCAGAACGTGCCGGTTGCAGCGCTCCCCGGATCACAGTCTCAAGGCGGTTTCCTGTCAGGCTTGTTCGGTAGCAACTCGCGAACGACTGCGCAGCCACCCAGACCGCAGGTGAGCGACGCCAATCCCGGCTATGTCGCTCCCACAACCAATTCACCCAACCCATATCCACAATCCCGCCCACCGGTGACGCAAACGTCGGTCCGCCCTGAGGCTGCAAGCGGGCTCGATGGTTGGCTTATTGATCGCGTGTTTGGCGGACGACGCTAAATTCTAGTCGCTGATACCGTAGCGGTGCAGATCGTTGCCATAGGAATCGATCCATTTCTTCGCGCGCTCGGTTTGCGGGCAAATACGTCCCACAACTTTCCAGAAACGGGCCGAGTGATTCATCTCGACCAGATGCGCCACTTCATGCGCGGCAAGATAATCGAGCACGTAATGCGGCGCGAGAATGAGCCGCCACGAGAAAGAAAGAGCGCCGGCGGAGGTGCAGGATCCCCAGCGGCTTGACTGGTCGCGAATAGTCAGACGCCGGACCTTGACACTGAGCAAGTCCGCATAGCGATGCGACGCCTCAGTCAGCTCGCGACGCGCTTCGCGCTTGAGGAAATCATGAACGCGGCGATCGATATGTTCGACGCCACCGGCAACGCAAAGAATTTTCTCGCCGCTGTCACGGGTTTCCGGCCAGACCGTGCCGCGCTCTCCGGCACGATGAACAATCTTGTGGGCGATGCCTCGAAGCGGAACCGATGTCCCCGGTGCAAACGGAGCTGCTTTCGGCAGGCCACCGAGGCGGGCGGCGATCCATGCTCCGTGACGCTGCGCGAAGTCTTTTGCATCCGCGAGATTTCCACGCGGCGGCATGGTCAAGATGGCCTGCCGTGCGCTTGGATGAATGCGCAGCGTGTAACGGCGCGCGCGGCGGTGCCGCCGGAGCTGGACGGAATAGATCGCCGAGCCGATTTTGACCGCGAGGGTGCGCGGCTCGGTTGGACGGCGATAGAGGAGAGCGCGAAACGCCATGTCGGCAGGTCCAGAGAGAATGAATTCACCGGGATTCTGCCACAGCCGTCGCCAATGAATTTTATCGGCGCAAAAACAAATCATTTGCCCAATATATCGGAGTCTTTTGGACGCCGCCCCCCATATCGGGGGCTACGAAACATGAATTTCAGTTCAATTCTATCTCGATTGAAGTCCCGTGCACGGAGGCCATTTCATCACCCCTACCCAAAATAGTAAGGCAACAAAAACACCATATAAATGAGTGGGTTGAAGGCACTTACGACAGGAATCGCGTGCGCGATTTCCAAATCCGCCCGTCGAATCTGGATTTTCTCAATTTCATCCCTCAAAAACCGCCTACTCGGCGGCCGCCAAGGCGAGCTTGCTATGGGCCGAGGACCGCATGAAATCCGAAATCCGGGGCACGATTTCCGACCTGAAGCGTGAGCCGTTGAAGACGCCGTAATGGCCGACACCCTTCTGCACATAATGCACGCGCCGCCCGTCAGGGATCGAACTGCAGAGTCCATGGGTGGCCTCGGTCTGGCCGATACCCGAAATATCGTCGTTCTCGCCCTCGACCGTCATCAGCGCGACGCGCTGGATCTTCGATGGATCGACCGGTTTGCCGCGATGCTTCATCTCGCCCTTCGGCAGTGCGTGCTTGACGAATACGACATCGACCGTCTGCAGATAAAACTCGGCGGTGAGATCCATCACAGCCAGATACTCATCGTAAAACTCACGATGCTTGTCGACCAGATCGCCGTCGCCTTTCACCAGATTGCTGAAAAGCCGCTTATGTGCGTCTACGTGCCGATCCATGTTCATGCTCATAAAACCGGTGAGCTGGAGAAATCCCGGATAGACGTCACGCATAAACCCCGGCTGCGGGAATGGCACCTTGGTAATGACGTTGTTGCGGAACCAGTCGATGCCTTTTTCCGCCGCGAGATTGTTTACGCCGGTTGGATTCTTGCGCGTGTCGATTGGACCGCCCATCAGGGTCATCGACGTCGGAAAGTATGGATCCTTCTCGGCTTCCATGACCGCAACGGCGGCCAGCACTGGCACCGACGGCTGACAAACCGCGACAATATGGATGTTGCCGCCGAGTGCGTGCATCATCTCGATAACGTAGTCGACATAGTCCTCAAGGTCGAAACGGCCTTCCGACATCGGGACCATGCGGGCATCGGACCAGTCCGTGATGTAAACTTCATGCGCAGGCAAAAATGCCTCGACGGTACCGCGCAACAACGTTGCGTAGTGTCCAGACATTGGAGCGACGATCAGAACACGGGGCTGCGGCTCACGCAGCGGTTGAGAGATCTTGCGTTCGAAATGGAGGAGCCGGCAAAACGGTTTCTCCCAAACGCTCTTGATTTCGACTGGTACACGCATGCCGTTGACTTCGGTCGTCGGCAGATTCCATTCCGGCTTGCCGTAGCGGCGCGTGGTACGCTCGAACAGTTCGCAACTTGCTGCGATGGATTTCCCGAATTCAGTATTCGCGAAGGGATTGAGCGGATTCTCGATCATCAGCTTGGTGAGATCGGCCATCGCCCGCGCCGGATTGAGCGACGCCTTCCCCATCTCGTACATCCAGTACATGGGTGTCGTCAGCGCTGGGCTGACTTCAGACGGAAGGCCAGGCGGCCTGCCAAATTCGCCTATCGGCATAATGTTTCCCCGGTCCCGGTTTCGCGGCGCAGCATACTGTCTAGCAGGCGATAAACCGTCAATGCAGAGATAATCACCGAGGAATGGTTATTAAGGCGTATGGAACCGGGTTCAATGACAGCCAATAACAGCTACTCATTGCTCTGGATTAACGACCCCTGCTTCCGGGCACTGGCGAGCAGCGCCAAGAACGCAATAGCACCAGCAACAAACAGCACCGCGTTAAGTGCGAGCGCTTCCAGCATCAAATCTGCCCGAAACTGATGATCGATTAGCAAAGCGCGCATGCCTTCGAAAACGTAAGTCGGTGGTAACGCCCATGCCACGACCTGAAGCCAATTTGGCAGCACCGACACCGGATAATAAACGCAGGTCAAAGGCAGCAGCACAAACATCAGTGTCCAGGCCAAACCCTCGGCACCCAGTCCGTTGCGCGCGACAAGGCCCGAAGAGATCATGCCGACGGACCAGCTTGTAAAAATGAGATTGCAGAAGAACGCCACCAAGGCGAGGCCCAAGCCATAGAAATTGAATCCAAAAAATACGATCGCCAACAACGTCATCGGGATAACGCCGATGGACAGCCGAATGATGCTCATGGCCATCAGCGAGATCAGGAACTCGCTGACCTTGAGCGGACTCATTAAAAGATTGCCGAGATTGCGCGACCACATCTCCTCGAGAAACGACATCGAGAAACCGAGTTGGCCGCGAAACAGAATGTCCCACAGAATGACGGCACCGATGAACGTACCGCCGGCTTGCGTGAAGAAACCGGAATTCTGCGAGATATAGGCTTGCGAAAAGCCCCAGGTCACGAGTTGCATCGCGGGCCAGTAAATAAGCTCAAGTGTCCGCGGCCACGACGAGGTCAGCAAATACCAATGACGCAGTATCATCGCAGCGATGCGATGGACCGCAATGCCCGCGCGAACCTGCGTTTGTTGAGCTGCAGCGGGAATGATCAGACTCATGCTGGGGTGTCCTGAACTCGGCCCCGTGCAACGTCGAGAAATACTTCCTCAAGTGTCGCTCGATTATAGCGCGTCAGAATGCGTGCAGGTGTGTCGTCGTCTTCGATCCGTCCGCGTTTAAGGATGATGACGCGATCGCACAATCGTTCCACTTCAAGCATATTGTGCGAGGCCAAGAGAATGGTTGCTCCATTTTGCTTGCGATAATCCTCGAGATGACTGCGAATCCAGTCTGCGGTATCGGGATCGAGCGAAGCAGTCGGCTCGTCCAGCAGCAAAAGGTCGGGCCGGTTGACCAGCGCTTTGGCGAGCGCCACGCGGGTCTTCTGGCCCGCCGACAATTTGCGGCTCGGCCGGTCCATGAATTCACCGAGATCGAGATCTGTCGCCAGTTGTTCAATTCGCTCTTTCAAATTCGTGACCGCATAAAGCCGCCCGAAAATTGTGAGATTTTGCCGAACCGTGAGGCGGCCCGGCATATCCACATAAGGGCTTTCAAAATTCATCCGCCCGAGCACGTCCGCGCTTTGCTGCGGCATCGAAAACCCCAGAACGCGTACGCTTCCTGCGGTCGGCAGCACGAGGCCCATGATCATCGCGATGGTGGTCGTCTTGCCTGCACCGTTGCCGCCGAGAAGCCCGGTCACCGACCCGCGCGGAATCGTGAACGAAATATCATCCACCGCACGGGTGTTTTTATAAACCTTCACGAGATGCGAGACATTTATCGCAGGCTCGGGGGACGGAGCAGACGTGGGGTCGGCCAATGGGGACAGATCTGTCGTCGCAGTCATCGGATGCGTTCATTGAGCCAATGCACGGCGCGGCGCAAGGTCCGTCACGGACATAGGCATTGTTTGTGATCGCGGACCACAGCCGTTAATGTCGTTGCCATGAGTGATATCGCGGTCTCAGATTTTCGCCCATCACGCCGGGATGTCCGGCTTGACACGGTATTGCGGCTCCGATGGCTCGCGGTTCTGGGTCAGCTCACGACGATATTCGTCGTGACGCAGGGCCTCGATTTCGACGTTCCGGTCATTCCATGTCTTGCAATTATCGGCTTCTCCGCGCTGCTGAATCTTGCACTGCAGATGGCGTTCAATCCTGTTCACAGGCTTCAGCCCCGATATGCGGCGATCCTTCTCGCGATCAATATTGCTGAACTGGCAGCGCTCCTGTCGCTCACAGGTGGCCTTCAGAATCCATTCTCCTTTCTGTTCCTCGCGCCCGTTTTGATCGCAGCGACCGCGTTGACAACGAGGCTTACGCTCGCGCTCGGCTTCTTCGCGGTCGTGTGCGCCAGCGTGCTTGGATTTTATCATCTGCCGCTGCCTTGGAACGGCGACGAGCCGTTGGTATTGCCGCGCACTTACATGATCGGAGTCTGGCTATCTATCGTGCTGGCCATCGGCGTCACCAGCCTTTACGCATTCCAGGTCACTGAAGAAGCGCGAAAACTGTCCGATGCCCTCGCAGCGACCGAATTGGTGCTGACGCGCGAACAGCACCTGACGCAGATCGACGGTCTCGCCGCAGCTGCGGCCCACGAACTCGGCACGCCGCTTTCGACCATTGTGTTGATTTCGCGTGAATTGGAAAATGCGATCGAGGAAAATTTGCCGCTGGACTTGCACGCTCGCGGCGACATCAAAACATTGCGCGAACAGGCGCAGCGATGCCGGGACATTCTTGCAAAAATTACCCAATTGTCGTCGCAAGGCGCGCCATTTGACCGCATGCCGCTTTCAACTTTGATCGAAGAGACGGTGGCTCCGCACCGTGATTTCGGCATCGACATCAAGGTGAGAATCGCCATTGCGCCGAGCACCGAACCCGCCAGCATGCGCAATCCTGCAATCCTCTACGGCGTCGGGAATATTCTGGAGAATGCGGTCGACTTCGCCCGCGACTTTGTCGAAGTGAATGCATGGTGGAATGATGAGACCGTCGAGCTTATCATTTCGGATGACGGACCTGGCATTGCGCCAGACATTCTCAAGCGGATCGGCGAGCCATATCTGACGCGACGACGCGCCGGCGAAGAGGGGCTTGGAGACCACAGCGGCTTGGGTCTCGGCGTATTCATCGCACAGACATTGTTGGAGCGCACGGGCGCGATAGTCACCTTCGCCAATCGTATTTTTCCGGATCACGGCGCAGTGGTTACAATCGTGTGGCCGCGCCAAAGCTTCGAAACGTCCGACGCGAAAGCCTTGCCGGCGTAAGTCCGGCGACCTTAGTCCTAAGACGCCTTGGCAGCGCCCGATTGTCACGCCATATCAAGATGGACTTATCAGGAGGCCTAAAATCGTGACCGCAACCGCTCAAATCGCCGAAATGACCGACAAATCGCTTCTGATTGTCGAGGACGACAAGGCTTTCCTCGAGCGGCTGGCACGTGCAATGGAGACAAGAGGCTTCGATGTCACCACCTGCGACAATGTGTCCGAGGGGCTGACTCACATCGGAAAAGCACCTCCTGCGTTTGCCGTTGTCGATCTTCGCCTAGGCGATGGAAACGGTCTCGATGTCGTCTCGGCGTTGAAACTGCAGCGGCCCGATGCACGCGCCATCGTGCTGACCGGCTACGGCAACATCGCCACCGCGGTCACGGCTGTGAAGATGGGCGCGGTCGATTATCTGTCGAAGCCTGCGGACGCCGATGACGTGGTCGCGGCCCTGATGGCGAGCGGCACCGAGAAATCGCAGTTGCCTTCGAACCCGATGTCGGCAGATCGCGTGCGTTGGGAACACATCCAGCGCATCTATGAAATGTGCAGCCGTAACGTGTCGGAGACGGCGCGCAGGCTCAACATGCATCGCCGTACGTTGCAGCGTATTCTCGCCAAACGAGCGCCGCGCTAAGGCGAACCGCCGGAACTTTTCGATCTCTCTTGCGTTATTGCCGCGAAACGATCCTCACAAGGGAGCGCGGCAGGTCCGCGTGCGATACATGCGCAAGTCTCGGCATCTAGATATTTCATCACGCCTTGAGGCGACGAAACAGCTTGGTCTTGTTGAGGATTATCGGATCGACTGGCCCGAGAAATCGTTTTGCGGCCCGCACATCACCGTAGTGGGACAAAGGACTTTTCCGGCGCAGGTCACAAAAAAATTATGTGGCTATCTTGCTCGCCCATCTTGTTCCGACCCGTGAGATCGTGGTGACACGACAGTATTGAGACGGCGGCGTAACAGTCGTGTCGTGTTTGAACTGAATTGCGTCAGGGCAAATCGATCATGAGTCTTTTGATCCGGGATATTGTCAGCGAGGCGACGCGAAGTTCACATCGCAGGCTCGACCTCGCGTTGTCGTGGCTCGATCTCGGAAAACCCCGTTATTATGCGGGTTTCCTGCGTGGTCAGTCCGAAGCGCTGTTTCCGCTCGAAGCTTCGCTCGCCGAACAGGGCATTTCCAATATCGTGAGCGACTGGCCGCTGCGGATGCGGACGCCGTCGCTCGAACACGATCTTGCGGCGATGGACGTCTCCTGCGATCCGCTGCCCGGTCCCGAGTTCAAGGGCGTCGCCGAAATGCTGGGCGCGGTTTACGTTTTGGAAGCCTCGCGTATGGGCGCGCGGGTGATGCTGGCGCGTCTCGCGCAGCATCCGGAATCCAGTTCGATCGGAGCGACTGCGTATCTGCGTCACGGATTCGGCAAGCGGTTCTGGCCGTCGTTTCTGACACTGCTGGAAAATCATCCGGATGCGCAGGCCGATACTGCAAGCGTCGTGCAGGGCGCGGAAGTCGCGTTCGGCATGTTTGAGAGCGCGCTGATTCCGGTCGCAAGCGTTGCTGCGGAATAACGCTATTCAATAATTTCGACGTGCCCCTGCGGATCGATCAGCCGATTCATCCGCTGCGCCGCGTGAAGTCCAAAAATTAGAATCATCGACTTGCGTGTTGCGGCCGGCAGCCGATGTTCGGGCGCATCGCAGTGCATGTGCGCGCCGTATCCATCGGCGACGATCAATCCCGTGTCAGCAGGAAAAATCTCGCACGGCAGGTCCTGCGTGAAGGCAAAGAACAGCCGATCGCAATGCGCGCGATAGTCCTGCCATTTCTGATCGGCGCGCAAATCCTCGACCGAAGATTTAATTTCTACGATCCAGATGTCGCCGCGCGCATTCATAGCGACCAGATCGGCGCGTCGGCCCGACGGCAGCGTCAATTCACTGACGCAGGAAAATCCTAGCGATCTCAACAGCCTGGACGTGCCGCGAGCGATTTCCAGCGCAATGGCGGATTGGCGGCGATCCGTTGACGGACTTGGAATCGAATGGCCAAATTGTGAAGTCATGGAGGCGAACTCTAGCAGAGAGCGACTCGCTCCTCAGCCTCAAACTTGTACGCAGCCGGACACAATTTTGGCCCGCGCCGGTCGCGAAGCACCGGAACCATCCGCTCGCCGGGAGCGATCAATGCTCACCGGCGATCCTTTGGAGGGGACCATGAAATCAGTCATCACCATGCGGGCCCAGATTCAAATTCTGGTGCTCGCATTTTTTATGCTGCCGACAATTTTGCTGTCACATGCTTTCGCGAAACCGACTGTCGAAGTCGCGTTCGTTCTTGATACGACCGGCTCGATGGGCGGATTGATCGAAGGCGCGAAACGAAAAATCTGGTCGATGGCTACCGCCATCGTGGAC
>JAPLPA010000301.1:22197-28639 GCA_026400415.1 Afipia sp.
CCAGATGCCGACATTCGCATCGGGCTCGTCGCCTATCTCGACATTGGCGACGACTATGTCACCAAAACTTTCGATCTCACGCCCGACATTCAGGACATCTACGGCAACCTGCTCGCATTGAACGCGCGTGGCGGAGGCGACTGGCCCGAAAGCGTCAATGAGGCGCTGGATGTTGCGGTCAACAAATTGCAATGGGGCAAGGGCAACGACACCCGTCGCATCGTGTTTCTCGTCGGCGACGCGCCACCCCACATGGACTATGCGCAGGACATCAAATACCCGGTGACACTTGCGGTCGCCAAACAGCGCGACATTCTCGTCAACACCGTTCAGGCCGGTGCCGCGCGCGACACCGAGCGGGTGTGGCAGGACATCGCGCAGCTTGGCAATGGACGCTACATTCCGATTCCACAGGACGGCGGCGAAGTAGTTGTCATCGAGACGCCCTTTGACGACGACATCATCATCCTCCAACGCGACATCAACCGTACGGTCATTCCTTACGGGCCGCCGAAACTTCAGAAGCGGACCGAAGACAAGACGCGACAACTTGCGACGGTCGCCGCCGCAGCGCCGGCGGCGGCGTCCGATATGGCGAGCTATCTCAACAAACGGGCACGCACGTCGTCAGAGGCGGTGACCGGCGAAGGCGATCTCGTCAGCGATATTTCGTCAGGCCGCGGAAAGCTTGCCAGCCTGAAGGATGAATACCTGCCGGACACTCTGAAGAACCTCACGCCCGAAAAACGTCAGGCCGAACTCGACAAGCAAATGCAGGCCCGCAAGGCGCTGAACGACAAACTGACGGCGCTGGTGCAAAAGCGCGATTCCTTCATCGCCGAGAAGCGGAAGACCGAGACGCCGAAAAAAGCCTCGTCGTTCGACCGCGTGGTCGAGGACACACTGAAGGCGCAGATTAAGCGATAGGAATGATTGCTGCGCCAACATAGTTTGATGTTGGCGCGGATGATGAAAAACGTCATTGTCTCCGGCAGCACGTGAACGCGCCGGGGACAATCATGCCAACCTATTATTGCATCGCGCCTGCGGGCCTGCTCGACGCAGCGAAGAAAGCCGCCATCGCCAAGGAAATCACGCGCGTCCATAATGAAGTCACGGGCGCGGCCGGATTTTTCGCGCAAGTGATTTTCACCGACGTCGCAAAGGGCAACCATTTCATGGGCGGCGTCGAGTTGAAGGCCGAGCAGGTGTTCGTTCACGGCTTCATTCGTGCCGGACGAAGCCTGCCCGACCGCCGCAAGCTCGTCACCGGCTTTACCGACGTGCTGGCGAAAATCACCGGCCTGCCCAAGAAGCATCTGTGGGCCTATGTGGTCGAAATCCCACCGCGACAGATGGTCGAATACGGACACGTCCTCCCCGAGCCGGGCGATGAATCCGACTGGATCGCCTCTTTGCCGAAAGAGGATCGCGATTATATGCAATCCATGGGTTCGTGAAGGCTCGAGAGATTTCGATGACCGATACAAGAAAAGAAGATAGCGCAGCCGCGAAAGCCGGTGCGCTGATCGTCCCCGTTTCGCCGTTCGAACAGAACTGCACGCTGTTGTGGTGTACGGCGACCAGGAAAGCCGTGGTGATTGATCCGGGCGGCGACGTGCCGAAAATTCTCGCCGCCATCAAGCAGGCGGATGTCACTGTCGATCAAATATGGATTACGCACGGCCATATCGATCATGTGGGCGGCGCGGCGGAGTTGCGCGACGCGCTGAAGGTGCCGATCGAAGGCCCGCATCTTGCGGATAAATATCTGCTCGACCATGTGGTGGTGAGCGGGAAGAATTTCGGCATGACCGGCGTTCGGAATTTTGCGCCGGATCGCTGGCTGTCCGAAGGCGACACAGTGAGCGTCGGCGAATTGACGTTCGATGTTTATTTCTGCCCCGGCCATTCACCGGGCAGCGTGGTGTTCTTCAACAAGGATATGCGCTTTGCGATCGTGGGCGACGTGCTGTTCAGCGGGTCTGTCGGCCGCACCGATTTGCCGGGCGGCGATCACGCAACTCTCATTAGATCAATCACGGAAAAACTTCTGCCGCTCGGCGACGATGTCGGCTTCATCTGCGGCCATGGACCGGGATCGAGCATCGGCCATGAGCGCATGACCAACCCGTTTCTCAACGGCGCGATGGGCTGAGACATCGCGCCGTCGAGATCGGCCTTTGTCGCCTCGGGCAAAACTAACTCACGCCCATCAGCCGGCAAAGTTCGTCGAAATCGTCCATGCAGTCGCGGTCGATGATTGCGAGCACTCGACTTGACCAATCCCGAGAACCGCGAACCGGCACGACCAAATCCTTCGGAATTTTATCAAGCCTGCAAAGCCGATGACGATTTCTTCGGGGGAAAGGTCCGGATGGGAAAGGTCATCATTTTGACTGTTCAATCTTTGTCTCCGGCAGAAAAATCAACGGCCCCACCTCACCTCGTTCCGTGGAAGCTTTGGGCATGATGGTCTTTTCATGCCTTGCGAGTGATATGCCTCGTGGTATGACGGAAGATATTTAATGATGATTCCTGAAACAATACTTAGACCAATTGCGGCATACTCCGCTCAATTTGCGCCTTGCGGTTTTTGAGCAAGAAATACAGCGACCGGACAAAATAATTTCATTCAACGCTCCAAAAAGCGAACCATGCCCAACACTGCACGACGCGATCCACTCAGCCGCTTTCCAGCAATTCGCACTTTCAACGTCGAGGAATTCAGGAACGCGCTTCTGTCTCTTTACGGTGCAACAGCGCTGAGCGTTCCGGAGCCTGACCGCCTGCGGACGCGCGGAAACTTTCTGCAGTTTCAAGATATCGCGATTGGCTTCAGTGCGTGCGGTTCGCGCGCAATCGTGGATTTCGCGGAGAGCGATTTCGCGCGCATGCAGTTTGCCCTGCGTGGCTATTCGACCTCAACTGTCGGGCACGCAACTGCCGACATCAATGATCAGCAGACCTGCGTCAATTCACCCGGCGTCCCCGTCGTTCTCGATTACGCAGAAGATTCCGAGCACCTGGTCCTGCGGATCAAGTCCGCCGCCATCCGCCGTAAGCTGACCGCGTTGCTGGGCGCAACACCAAAAGGCGATCTCATTTTCGAGCCAACGGTGTCTATCGGCCAGCCTCAGACCCGCGCATTACGGAGGCTCGTTGCATTTCTCGTCGAGCAGATGGACGACGCCGAAAGCGCGCTTCCGGTGTTTGCGTTGAAAGAACTTAAACAGGCTATCGTCACAGCCTTTCTGTTTGCCAATCGGCATGCACATAGCCGCCTGCTGGATCGGGAAATTCTGGAAGCCGCCCCGCATCACGTCCGGCGTATTGAGGAATATATCGAGGCTCATTGGAACGCGCCGTTGTCGATCGAGAAATTCTGCGAAATTACCGATCACAGCGCCCGCGCCGTTTTCAAGGCCTTTAAGCAAAGCCGCGGCTATTCGCCGATGGCATTCGCCAAGCAGGTTCGCCTGCGGCACGCACACGAGATGCTGATTGAGGCCAAACCTAAAACAAGCGTGACGGGAGTGGCCTTTGCCTGCGGTTTTTCAAATCTCGGGCACTTCGCAAAAGATTATCGTGAGGCGTTCAAGGAGCGCCCGTCGGAAACGTTGAGCCGTTCAAAATCGAGCCGTGCAGACTAGCGGTACGGCGAATTGATCGCGACCGCATGGCCAACCGGTTTCTCAACGGCGCGATGACGTTGATTCCCGCTGTATGTTGGCCAATGCCTGAGCCAGATCTTCCTGGCGAAACGGTTTCGCAAGTTTCGGCAGATCGGTCTCTGAGCCTTTTGGAAGTTCGGCGTAACCGGTCGCAAGGATGATCGGCAGACCCGGCCATCCGGTGTTGATTTCTTTTGCAAGCTGCACGCCGGTCATTTGCGGCATCGCATGATCGGTAATCACAAGGTCAATCTTCTCGCGGCGTAATATTTCGAGCGCCTTCTTGGCCGATGTTGCCTCGAAAACCGTGTGACCCAAATCCTCAAGCATCAGGACGGTGTTCATCAGCACCAGACCATCATCGTCAACAGCAAGAACCACAAGGGGGCGAGCAGAATTTTCGGCGGCAACATGCGTGACAACGCTATCCGCCTGCGTCCCCTGCTTTGCCACCGGAAGCCAACGCCCGGCGACCGTTCCCTTGCCTTTCTGGCTCGTCAGCAGGAAACGTCCGCCGGACTGCTCGGTCATGCCGTGGACCATCGACAATCCCAGACCGGTACCGCGCCCCACACCCTTGGTTGTAAAGAACGGCTCCATGGCGTGCGTCAACGTCGCCTTGTCCATGCCCTCGCCCGCATCCGTCACCGAAATGCAGACATACTTTCCAGCTTTCAGTGCATTTTCCTTGTCGGCCGAAACCTGTTCCTCACGAGCGGCGAAAACAATGGGCCCGCCGTCCGGCATGGCGTCGCGCGCATTCACCGCAAGATTGAGCAATGCCATTTCGAGCTGGTTGGCATCTGCGCTGACAGGACCGAGCACAAGCGGAAAGCGCGTTTCAATCTGGATCAACGGCCCCAATGATCGCTGCAGCAGATCGGTCATGCCGCGCACGAGGTCAGGCACATCGACGGATTCAAGCTTGAGATCCTGACGCCGCGCGAATGCCAGCATGCGCTGCGTGAGCGCAGTGCCGCGCTGCGCGCCCTGCATCGCGTTGTCGATCAGCGTGGTGATTTTCGGATCGTCGGGCAGCCGCTTTCGCACGATGTCGAGGCTGCCGATCACCGCCATCAGAAGATTGTTGAAATCGTGCGCGATGCCGCCCGTGAGCTGGCCGATCGCATCCATCTTTTGTGACTGGAACAAAGCCTCGCGCGCTTTTTCCAGCGCCTGCTGGCTTTCACGGCGCTCGGTGATGTCCCGCGTGACCTTGGCGTAACCGGTGATCGCGCCATGATCGTCGCGAATAGGATCGATGACTACATGAGCCCAGAATTCGGTGCCGTCCTTGCGGACGCGAACGCCCTCTTTCTCGAAACGGCCTTCGCGCGCGGCCGTCTCCAGCGCCTTTTGCGGCTCGCCGTTCTTGCGGTCGCTGTCGGTGTAGAATTTGGAGAAATGCTGGCCGACGATTTCATCTGGCGCGTATTGCTTGATGCGTTGCGCACCGAGATTCCAGTTCGTGACCTTCCCGCCCCAGTCGAGCATGTAGATCGCGTAGTCGGTCACGCTCTGAACCAGCCGCTTGAACTGCTCTTCGCTTTGCCGCAGCTCTTCTTCGGCAAATTTTCGCTCAGTGAGATCGCGCGTGATCTTCGCAAATCCAACCAACTCGCCGGACGCTCCGCGAATGGGGTCGATCACGACATGCGCCCAGAATTTGGTGCCATCCTTGCGGACGCGCCAGCCTTCGCTTTCGAATTTTCCTTCGTTACGCGCCGTCTCCAGCGACTTTGCAGGAAGCCCCGCCGCCCGATCCTGGTCCTGATAGAAACGGGAAAAATGCTCGCCGATGATTTCGTCCGCGGCGTAACCCTTGAAACGCTGTGCACCCGGATTCCAGCTGCTCACGATTCCGTCCGGGTCGAGCATGTAGATGGCATAATCGGTGATCGCCTCGACCAGCAGGCGATAGCGCCCGTCCGCAGTCAGGGACGCGTCAAACCGCTCAACTCTCTGCATTGATCCCTGTCCCGGCAGCCACGGTTACTCATACGAGGGGCTAAGCGTACTAAAGCGGCAAAGGGGGATAAAGTTCCCTGCTCACGTCGCCTTCAGCACTGTGGCGGCAGCCGCGTAACCGCCGCCGGCACCATCGACAAAATGAAAATGATCGGGCTGCGACGCCGACAGCGTGAAGCAGGTCATCATGGCGGCGTTCTGCCGATGCAAGCCATAGCGGATCGTCCCGGTTGACGCTGCGTCGGACAATCGCTTTTCCAGACTATTTGCAAGATCCGGCGTGCAGTCCAGCACCATCCGCAATCCGTCATCGTATTTTCTGAAATCGGAATTCTCGACCACTTGCTGCATGTAGATCTGCGGCACGAAGCCGCCCGCCGTGATATTGAAACGCAGCAACAAATAAATGAAAAGCGACCACGCATGTACGACAAGCCGACGCTGCCACAACGGCTTGCCGCCAGAGGCTGCGAGCGCCTCGAATTCCGCACCTGCCGTCGGCCATCGCAGCGGCGGTCCGCTGGAGGGAATCGGACGGCCTGAGCCGGGACTTTTCTCCACCAGCGTCACGACTTCTTCAATCACGCGGCGGAAGGACATCTCGTCGGAATTTTTTCCCGGCACGATCAGCACTGATAAGATCAAGCCCCGCTCCGACGGCATCTCGGCGAAACGACACGACAGGCCCGTGAGATCGGGGTGTGCGCCGGACGCCGCAGGCGTCACCGCGAACTCACTGCGCTTCATCGCAGCATCTGCCCATGCAAGGCCGCCGCCTGCAAACATCGCGTAGGAGACGT
>JAPLPA010000012.1 GCA_026400415.1 Afipia sp.
CCTTCGACGACATGACGAATGTGTCGAAGGATCTGCGCAGCGCTCTCGACGCACATTTCACGGTGGCGCGGCCCGAAGTCGTCGCCGAGCAAATCTCGAATGACGGCACGCGCAAATGGCTTCTTCGTTTGCCGGGTGACGGCGCGGGGCGCGCGCACGAAGTCGAATGCGTCTACATTCCGGAGACGGATCGCGGCACGCTGTGCGTATCATCTCAAGTCGGCTGTACGCTGACCTGCTCGTTCTGTCACACCGGCACGCAGCGCCTCGTGCGAAATCTCACTGCGGGCGAAATCGCCGGGCAGGTGATGATTGCTCGCGATCGCCTCAATGACTGGACGGACCGCGAAACGCCGACCGGATCGCGCCTCGTCACCAACATCGTGATGATGGGGATGGGTGAACCGCTTTATAATTTCGAGGCCGTGCGCGACGCGTTGCTGATTGTGATGGACAATGAAGGCATCGGCATTTCGCGCCGCCGCATCACGCTTTCCACGTCGGGCGTCGTGCCGAACATCATTCGGACCGGCGACGAGATTTCATGCATGCTGGCGATCTCGCTGCATGCGGTGCGTGACGACTTGCGCAATGAACTCGTGCCGCTCAACAAGAAATACCCACTGAAGGAACTGATCGAGGCGTGCCGCAACTATCCGGGCTCGTCAAACTCGCGACGGATCACGTTCGAATATGTGATGCTCAAGGGCGTCAACGACTCACTGGATGACGCGAAGCTGCTGGTCAGGATGCTTAAGGGCGTTCACGCCAAGATCAATCTCATTCCGTTCAACCCGTGGCCCGGCACCAAATACGAATGCTCGGACTGGGAACAGATCGAGAAATTTTCCGAATATATTTTCAACGCAGGTTACTCGTCGCCGGTGCGCACGCCGCGCGGGCGCGATATTCTGGCCGCCTGCGGGCAACTGAAATCAGAGACTGAAAAATTGTCAGTGCGTGAGCGCGATGCGCTGCGTGCGATGGCGATGACGGACTGAGGTCACGGAACAATTCGATGGCACTGATCGGACGACTGTTCGCAATCTTCTTCGGATTTCTCCTTGCCTGCGCGGCGGCAGGGCTGGTCGTGGTGTTCGCGTTACTGATCCCGGAAATGAAAAACGCCACTCTCGACGAGGATGGCATCAATACCATCCTGGGCTTCGGCTTTATTCTCATCAGTGGATTCGCGCTGCTGCCTGCGCTGGTTCTGATCCTCGTCACCGAAGCCTTCTATATCCGGCATATTCTAGCCTACGCGATTGCGGGCGCGCTCGCCGGTCTGTGCTGCTACCTCGCCTTCATTCCGTTCGACACGGTGGCGATGACATTCACCGGCATCGTGCGCCGCCATCTCGAAGTGATGGTGGGTGCGGGTGCGGTCGGTGGCGTGGTGTATTGGCTCGTCGCGGGCCGTAACGCGGGATTTTGGCGCGGCGTGCAAGCGCCACCCCAGAAATAATTTATTTCTTCACTATTTTTTGGCCCAACGCAGCGCCTGTTCGAGACGGTCGTTGCCCCAGAACAATTCGCCGTCCTGCGTGGTGAATGTCGGCGCGCCGAAGAAACCGCGCTTCTGCGCCTCCGCCGTGTTGTCGCGGAGCTCGCCCTTGATCGCGTCGCTTTGTGCCTTAGCAGCCGTCGCCTCGACTGGAATTTTCAGCTTGGTCAGAATTCCGGCGATCACCGCCTGATCCGAAATATCCTTGTTGTCGGAATATTCGGCGACGAACACCGCACGCGCGAAATCCTGACCCCAACTTTCCTTCAATCCGACGATCCCGACGCGCGCTGCCAGCACGCTCGATTGAGGAAACTTGTCCGGCCATGTGAAGCCGACACCGATCTCGTCCGCCGTGCGTTTCACGTCGCGGATCATGTGCTGACCTTTGACGGGAAACAGGTTGAACGGCGAATCCTTCATGCCTTGGGCGGTAAAAATCGGTCCCAGCAAAAACGGCTTCCACGTCACGTCGACGCCCGCTTCCTTCGCTAGCGGCGAAATCCGCATCGCTGACAGGAAGGAATAAACGGAAGAAAAATCGAACCAGAAGTCGAGATGGGGTTTGGACATGGTGAATTCGCTCCCGGATACTTTTGAGTTGTTGCGCGGACGCTAGCAGCGCGTGTCAAATGTGACCAGACGCCGCAATGGAACGCTTTTCAGCCATGCGCGCGTCGGCTACACAGCGGCCATGAACCGGACCGGACTTTATATTGCGCTCGGCCTCGCGCTATTTTTCGGATTGCTGTTCGGGATCTATCCCGAACTCGATCTGAAGGTCGCGGCATTTTTCTACGATGCGACGACGAAAACGTTCCCGCTGAAAGCGAGCATGTACGCCGCGATTGCGCGCGACGGCGCAATGTGGATTGCGTGGGCGTTCGTCATTCCGGCGCTCGGCGCGCTCCTTGTAAAATTGGTTCGCCCAGTGAAGCCACTGATGATGTCGGGCCGCACGATGGTGTTCTTGCTGGCAACGATATTTCTCTCGGCCATCGTGTTGTCGAATATTGTTTTCAAATCGCATTGGGGCCGTCCGCGTCCCGTCGTGGTGACGCAATTCAACGGCGCACTTGAGTTCAAGCCGTGGTGGGATCCGCGCGGCGCGTGTCCGAAGAATTGTTCGTTCTTCTCCGGCGAAGGCGCGACCGCGTTCTGGACTTATGCGCCTGCGGCCCTTGCGCCGCCGCAGTGGCGACCTGTGGCCTACATCGCCGCGACAACGTTTGGTGTCGTCACCGGCGGATTGCGGATGGCGTTCGGCGGACATTTTCTGACCGACGTGGTGTTCTCCGGCATCGCTGCATTTCTGGTCGTGTGGCTGTTCTACGCGCTGATCTATCGCTGGCCATCGACGCGTCTGACGGACGCCGGCATTGACGCGTGGCTCACACGCTTTGCGTGGCCGGGGTATCGCTGGATGCAGAGGCGGCTGGGGCGAGATGTCGGTACGAGCCCGCACGTTCGGCGTGACGCGTAGGTCTGACGGCCTTCCAATTTGACGCCATTCTTTCTATAGAGAGCACATTCGTTCGCGCGAGGTTTGCCCGCCGCGCATCCGATGAAAATGTCTGATGGACGTTGCATGACTACGATTCTGAAGAGCCTTCCCAAGGGGGAAAATGTCGGCATCGCTTTCTCGGGCGGGCTCGACACCAGCGCTGCGCTGCTTTGGATGAAGCAGAAGGGCGCGCGCGTCTTTGCCTATACCGCCAATTTGGGTCAGCCGGATGAAGCGGACTACGACGAAATTCCACGTAAAGCGCGCGAGTTCGGCGCCGAGAAAGCGCGCCTCGTGGATTGCCGGGCGCAACTGGTTCACGAAGGTATCGCCGCCATTCAGTCGGGCGCGTTTCATGTCTCGACTGGTGGCATCGCTTACTTCAACACGACGCCGCTTGGTCGCGCCGTGACCGGCACGATGCTCGTTTCCGCCATGAAAGAAGACGGCGTCAACATCTGGGGCGATGGCTCGACATATAAAGGCAACGACATCGAGCGGTTCTATCGCTACGGGCTGCTTACGAATCCGGAGCTGAAGATTTACAAACCGTGGCTCGATCAATTGTTCATCGACGAGTTGGGCGGCCGCGCCGAAATGTCGGCGTTCATGAAAGCTGCCGGCTTCGCTTACAAGATGAGCGCGGAGAAAGCGTATTCGACCGACAGCAACATTCTCGGCGCGACACATGAAGCCAAGGATCTCGAACATCTCGACAGCGGCATCACCATCGTCAATCCGATCATGGGCGTTCCGTTCTGGCGCGATGATTGTGCGGTGAAGGCAGAAAAAGTTTCCGTGCGGTTCGCCGAAGGCCAGCCTGTTGCGCTGAACGGCAAGACGTTTGCCGATCCGGTTGCGTTATTTTTGGAAGCGAATGCCATCGGCGGACGTCACGGCTTGGGCATGAGCGACCAGATAGAGAACCGCATTATCGAGGCGAAGAGCCGCGGCATTTACGAAGCGCCGGGCATGGCGCTATTGCACATTGCTTATGAGCGTCTCGTCACCGGCATTCACAACGAAGATACCATTGAGCAATATCGCGTCAGCGGCATGCGCCTCGGTCGGCTGCTGTATCAGGGTCGCTGGTTCGACTCGCAGGCTTTGATGTTGCGTGAGACCGCGCAGCGCTGGGTGGCGCGCGCGATCACCGGCGAGGTGACGCTCGAACTGCGCCGTGGCAATGATTATTCGATCCTCAATACTGAGAGCCCGAACCTGACTTATGCGCCGGAACGTCTAAGCATGGAGAAGGTCGCGGACGCGCCGTTCACACCGGCCGACCGCATCGGTCAGTTGACCATGCGTAATCTCGATATTTCCGATACGCGCAACAAGCTCGATCTCTATGCGAAGACTGGCTTGCTCTCGGCTGACAAGGGCGCTCACATTCCGAAGCTCGACAACGATAAAAGCTGAGGCGTATACCTTCAATCAAACAAAACAAAAGCGGCCGGGAGATTTTCCCGGCCGCTTTCTTATTCAGTGATGCGTCTTAGCGTCCGCCCGGTCCGACGCCCGCAGGCGGTGGCGGCAGCGAGGCCTGTCCGCCATTCAGCAACGGCGTGATGTTGCGAATGGTGACACGGCGGTTGCGGCGCTCAGGTCCGTCGGTCTGCACCTTCAGGTACTGCTCGCCGTAACCTTGCGAGGTCAGATTTTCCGCAGGCACGCCGAACTGCTGTGTGAGCAGGCTGGCGGCGGATTCGGCGCGGCGATCCGACAACGACAGGTTGTCGACGTCCGAGCCGACCGCGTCGGTGTGGCCTTCGATCAGGAACACCGTTCGCGGGTTGCGCTGGATCGCCTGATTCATGCCGTCCGCAATGACGCGCAAGCTGTCGGCCTGATCCGGCGGAATCTCCCATGAGCCCGTCTCGAAGTTGATCGTGTCGATGTCGATGCTCGGCATGCGTTCGCGCACGCTCGGGCTGTAGCGGATTTCA
>JAPLPA010000419.1:0-4406 GCA_026400415.1 Afipia sp.
GGTGCGGAGCGTGCCGACGAGGTTTGACGAATAGCGCGCCTGCAGGGATGCTGTCGGGCTCGGCAGCAGCGTCGCGGCCCAGTATTTGTCAGTGATGCCGAGCCACGCGTTGGTGGCCGTGAATTCCACAGCCTTGTCGTCGTCGATTTTTTTATAGCCGTATTCTTGCAGGCCGTCGTTTCCGAGATAGCCGATCAGGCCCTCGTGCAAAATGTAATAGCCCGACACTTGCGGTGTGCCATGACGCGAAATCAGACCGAACGGATAGAGCGTGACCGGCTTGTCGCCGACGTTCGACACATCATCCTTGATTGTGAAAAGGTATTTGTCGTCGATCGAGATCGTGCGCTTGAAGGTCAGACCCTGGCCGTTGTTGAAGCTTAGTGTGATCGGCGTCGTAGGCGTCAGCGCACCCGTGCCGTCCTGCGTCCAGACGGTGTCCTTGTCCGGCATCTTGATCGTGGAGCCAGCGGCGGGAACGAATCCGAACTCGGCATAGAATGGCTCCTTCGTACCCGACGGCGAGAACAACTCGATGGCGGGCGATTTCGGATCGACGGTCTCGCGGTATTTCACAAGTGCGACGTCGTCGATGCGTGCGCCTTTCAGCGCAATCGAACCGGAGAGGCTCGGCGTGTCGATCTTGACGCGCGGGGAGGAAGCCAAAACCGTGTCGCGAGGTTGGACAGCGGTGGGCGTTACGCTCGGTCCGCCGGGAATGGCACCTGCCGATGGCGTTCCACCTTGCGGCGTTGGGGTTGTAGACGATCCAGGGGCAGGCGTTGCCGGGTTGGCAGTGGTGGTCGCCTGGCGCTGCGCCTGTTCGGCAGCGCGCTGCTTTTCCATCGTCGGTATGTTGTAAAAATACTGCCAGCCGAGCAGCACGATGCCCGACAGCACGACGGCGAGGATGGTGTTGCGATTGTCAGGCATCATCGTTCTGGTCTCGTCAAATGTGTTCGGGATTTCGCCGGGTCGCCGGATTTCGGTGTCTGCTGCTCGAGGCGGCTGAGTGCCGAGCGCAGATCGTTGAACATGGTTTCGAAGCCGCGGTCCAGCGCGGCGCGACGTCCCACTATCACATAATCATGGTGCGGTCGCACGGCTTGCGCATCGAGCCGCTTCACGAGTTCGCGCAGTCTGCGGCGGACGCGGTTGCGTTCCGGGGCACTGCCGACTTTTTTTGTGACGGTAAAACCGACGCGCACCGGGCCGTTGTCGTCGCGGGCGCGGCTTTGCACCACAAAGGCAGGACTAGCCATGCGTGGACCGGCGGAAGCCTCGACAAAATCCGCGCGTTGTTTCAACCGGTCCATGATCTCAACCGGCGCATAGGGTGATGTTCCGGATCGGCTTTTTTCAGGCGCTCAGACGCTTGCGGCCACGCGCGCGGCGGGCGGCGAGAACCTTGCGGCCGCCGGCGGTCGCGAGACGGGCACGGAAGCCGTGACGGCGCTTGCGCACCAGTTTGCTGGGTTGATAGGTCCGCTTCACGGGCTGTTCTCCGCAGGCACAAAAGGCCAGTATCTGCCAATGCGCCGAGTTAATGAGGTTCGTCCCGAAATGCCGGCCTGGAGGCCAAATCCGGTTCAAAAAAGAGCAATTTGGGCTCCAAAATGAACCGGCCCGGTCGAGCCGGGCCATCGCGGACAATTGGCGCGGTTTATAGGGGAGCGGCCTGTTTTCGTCAATCTTGGGCTTTATATCAGGCCATACAATTGAGACTCGCCAAACCATAGTGTTTACGGGGGTTTGACCGTCATTCGCGGCGGGCGCATTCTCGGATTCCGAATATCGGGAAGAGATCACCCGGATCATGGCCCTGCTCGACCAACAGACCAAGCAGATTTCGCCCCGGCCTTTGCCGGGGCTGCGCTTTGGATTGTCCGGCAAGCTGTTGCTGCTGACCATTCCGCTGATCCTGATTGCCGAAATCCTGATTTACGTTCCCTCGATCGCCAACTTCCGCATGAACCGGCTTAACGACCGGCTGGCAGCGGCGAGCACGGCGGCCCTCGTCCTCGACGCAGCACCCAGCGGCATGGTGCCGGATGAGTTGGCCCGGCAAATTCTCGACAGCATCGGCGCGCGCGCGGTCGCCATCAAAACCGGGCAGCAGCGCCGTCTGCTCGCCGCCGCCGATATGCCTGCGAAAATCGACCATGACGTCGATATGCGCGACATGAAAGTGTGGTCGGCGATCGTCGATGCGTTTCAAATGATGATCGACAATGACGACGAGACGATTCGCATTCTCGGCCCTGCGCCCGGCAGCGGCCAGTTTTTGGAAGTGATCGTCAACGAGCGGCCGCTGCGCGAGTCGATGTTTCGTTTTTCGCGAAACCTGTTGCTGCTGTCGCTGGTGATGGCGATCATCACGTCGGCGTTGATCTACTACGCCCTGCATCATCTGTTCGTGCGGCCGATGCGCCGCATGACCGCCAATCTCGCGGAGTTTCACGAAAACCCCGAGAGCTCGGCGCGTATCATGCAGCCCTCTCGGCGTACCGACGAGATCGGCGTGGCGGAACGCGAACTCTCCGACATGCAGCGCGATCTGGTCTCGATGCTCCATCAAAAGAGCCGTCTGGCCGCGCTCGGCCTTGCGGTCTCCAAGATCAATCACGATTTGCGCAATCTCCTGGCGTCGTCACAATTGCTGTCGGATCAACTATCCAGCGTTCCGGATCCGCGCGTGCAACGCTTTGCGCCGAAGCTGATGCGTTCGCTGGAGCGCGCCATTGCGTTCTGCCAATCCACACTGTCCTACGGTCGCGCGCAGGAAGCCCCGCCTGATCGGCGCATGATGTTGATCGAGCCGGTTGTCAACGAGGTGCGCGAGTCCGCTGGACTGTCGTCCGATGCGTCGATCGAATGGATCAACGCAATAGAGCGCGGCCTGATGGTCGATGCCGATCCGGATCAATTGTTTCGCGCGCTGCTCAATCTCGTGCGCAATGCCGCGCAGGCTCTGGAGAGCCAAAAATCAAATGTCGGAACGGCGAAACAGATTCGCGTCACCGGAAAGCGCGAGGGCGCGGTCACGATTCTGGAAATTTCCGACACCGGTCCCGGCATTCCAGCCAAAGCTCGCGAACATTTGTTCGAGGCATTTCAGGGATCGTCGCGCGACGGCGGTACAGGATTGGGTCTCGCCATCGCGGCCGAACTGATCCGCGCATATGGCGGCGATCTTCATCTCGTCGAGGGCACCATCGGGGCGACATTCCGCATCTCGATTCCCGACCGCGCGGTGGAGTTGCACGCCCTTCGCGATCTGCGCGCGCGCGCCTGAACTCTTCCGCTTTATTTCGTCAGCACAATATGCGTCGCGCGCTCGGTCGGGACATGTTCGGTCGTGCGATAGCCGAGCGCACGCATATCGATGCCGGCAAACAGCGCCTCGCCCTGGCCAAGCGTGATTGGCGCTACGGCCAGATGAATTTCATCGACGTGGCCGGCCTGCACATATTGACGCACAGTTGAGACGCCGCCGCCAATCTTGATATCCTTGCCCCCGGCTGCATTGCGCGCTTGCCGGAGCGCGTCCTCGATGCCGCCCGTTACGAAGTGAAACGTTGTGCCACCTTCCATCTTGAGTGGCGCGCGAGGATAGTGCGTGAGAATGAAAGTCGGTGCGTGGTAGGGCGGATTGTCGCCCCACCAGCCTTTCCACTGATCGTCCGGCCATTCGCCGCGAATGGGACCGAACATGTTGCGCCCGAGGATGAAGGCGCCAAAACCATCCATCGCACGATGCGCGAATTTATCGTCAGTGCCAGTGTCCCCGTCGCTCTGGCCTTGCATCGCGCGAAAGGTTTTTGTCGGAAAGAACCACTGAAACAGTTCAGGGCCATGCTTGCCCAATGGCTGCTCCAGCGCTTGATCTGCTCCTGCGCCAAAGCCATCAAGCGAAACACTGAAACCTGCCACGCGAATTCTCGTCATCTCGGCTCCCGCAGTTAATTCCCGTTACGGCATGGTCTTGCTTGAGATTCAGTCTATTCCAAGTCGTGTTTTAGCATCCCGCGACCTTGCAAACGTGTTGCGGAGCCGGTAGCTATGGCCCTCTTTCGCGGCAGGCTTTTCAGCCCTTTTTGTCGCGATTTGCGCGCCCGTAGCTCAGCTGGATAGAGCACCAGACTACGAATCTGGGGGTCAGGAGTTCGAATCTCTTCGGGCGCGCCATTCTTGCCTTGATGTGGCTATCGCGGTTGTCGGTGGCTAAGAGTTATCGCCTTCCAGCGCAGCTACAACTGCACCAGTGACTTTTTGCGTCGTCGCCGTCCCGCCCAAGTCAGGCGTGTGAAAGTCGCGATTAGCCGTCACGCGTTCGATGGCGCGCATCAGCCTGTCAGCCGCCGGCTTTTCACCCAAATGCTCAAGCATCATCGTCGCCGACCAGA
>JAPLPA010000419.1:4467-6659 GCA_026400415.1 Afipia sp.
TGCCTGTGATATCGAATGCCGAGCCGTGGATGGGTTCGAACATCGATGGAAACGTTCGTTCGGGATTGAGGTTTGCGGTCGGCGCAATACCGATCGATCCAGCTAAAGCGGCGGCGAGATCGGACAGTACGTCGGCGTGAAGATTGGTTGCGACGATTGTGTCCAGCGTTTCCGGCTTCAACGTCATTCGGATTGTCATCGCATCGACCAGCATTTTATCCCATCGTACATCGGGGTATTCCCGCGACACTTCCAATGCGAGTTCATCCCACATCACCATCGCGTGGCGCTGCGCGTTGGATTTCGTAACGACGGTTAAAAGTTTGCGCGGGCGAGTCTGCGCCAACGCAAATGCAAACCTCATAATTCGTACCACGCCAGCGCGGGTCATAATGGACACGTCGGTCGCGACTTCTTCCGGCAGCCCCATGTGAACGCGTCCACCGACGCCGGCGTATTCGCCTTCAGAATTTTCTCTGACGATAATCCAGTCGAGTTCTTTATCTGTCACGCCGCGCAGTGGACTCACGATGCCAGGCAAAATCCGCGTCGGCCTCACATTCGCATATTGATCGAATGGCTGACAGATTGCGAGCCGCAGACCCCACAGTGTGATGTGGTCCGGAATGTCCGGATGGCCGGCCGAGCCAAACAGGATCGCATCGTGCTTCCGGATCAGATCGCGACCGTTCTCCGGCATCATGCGGCCGTGCTTTTTGTAATACTCGCCGCCCCAATCGAAGTTATCGACCTTGAACGAGATATTGCCGTCGCGTTTTGCGAGTGCGTGAAGGACTTCAACGCCGGCCATGACGACTTCGGTGCCGATGCCGTCGCCGGGGATCGCCGCGATCTTATACGTTTTCATGTTTTCGCTTTAACTTGGAGGAACCGTGAAGGTGTTGAATCTTATCCAACTCGCTAACCTTCAGTCTGCGAATTGGCCTGTGGACTTGATGATTGGCGCCCAGCGGTCGACCTCACTGTCGAGCAAGGTTTTCAGCGCCTTCGGCGTTGCTTCCTCCTGGCTGACGGGATCCGTATTGATGTCGCTGAAGCGCTTCACCAGATCCGGGTCCCGGAGCGCGGCTTGAAGCGCCTTTGAAAGTTTTTGAATGATGGCGTCTGGCGTACCTTTAGGTGCATAGATTCCGTGCCACGCGCTCACTTCAAAACCTTTTAGCCCAGCCTCATCGGCTGTCGGCAGGTCCGGCAACGATGCCAGACGCGTTTTGGTGGTGATGGCATAGCTTTTGACGAGCTTGGCCAGGATTGGCTGTGTCGTGTTGGTTGTCTGATCGCACGTCAGATCGATCTGCTTGGCCATGAGGTCGTTCATGACCGGCGCGTTACCTTTGTAGGGAATTGCCTGTATCTGCTTATCCACCGCAATCATAAACAGCATGCCGCAAAGATGCGACGCGGCACCAAGGCCGGCGTTGCCAAACGTCATCTTATCGCCGTTGGTTTTGATATAGGCGATCAGCTCCCGCAGATCGTTTGGCGCAAGATCAGGGCGCGCGATAATTGTCATCGGTGCATAGGTTACAATGCCGATGGGTGCGAATGCCGTCTTGGTGTCATATGCGAGGTTTCGATACAGCGTCGCGGCTGTCGAAATTCCAATGTGATGAATCAATAACGTGTGTGCCGCCCGCGCCGAGCGCATTCTCGACGATGATTGGCTGTCCGAGCAACTTCGACATGGATTGAGCGGTTACCCGCGCAACAGTGTCGGTCGCACCGCCCGCAGCAAACGGCACCAAAAGCGTAATGGGCCGCGTTGGATATTCCTGAGCCGAGAGAGGGGACAGGATCAATAGATAAGCGGCGGCCGCCAAAACCAGTTTCATAGGATCGCTCTCCCGATTGTTTCTTTTTCAATTGGCATCATTGTGGAGATTGTGCAGGGCTCTCCACCAACATTCAAGGCAGCTTTCCCTTTCGCGGTTTCGCGAATCGATAGGTTCGGCGCTGTTTTCTACCCGTGATCATCGCTGCCAATAAATTTTGCCCTTGCAGCAAAGTCGCGAGACCCACACCCAGAATATGGATTCCGGCCAGCACCAAGACAGCGTATGACGACCAAGTGTGCAGTTCTTGAACCCATTCCACGCCGAAAAAACGTATGGTGATCTGCAGCCATCCGCTACTTGCCGAAATCAAAACAAGAAATAGCGACGCCACGAGCA
>JAPLPA010000492.1:0-1718 GCA_026400415.1 Afipia sp.
GAACAGCCGTACGGCTGATTACGCGGTTGTCTTCAACTGCGACCTGAGCCGAAACGCCGTTACCGAACTGCCACGTGTAAGCGATCTGAACGATGCCAGTCGCGTTGTCGTAGCCGCCGAGAAGGAACGCGGTGTTGTTGTTGCCACCGTATGCACCCCAAGGGGTCTGGAACGTGCCAACAGCCTTACCGAAGGTGAAGCCAGCGAACTGGACGAAACCGTAGTCGACGGTCAGGTTGCCCGACGATGGGCCAGCACCGGTCGAGAATTCGAAGTTGCTTGCCCAGAACGAGCGAACAACGCCGTATTCAGTAGCGGTACGGGTGTCGATGTTGAACTGGTTACGAGCGCGAGTGGTGAAGTATTCCTTGTCGCGGCTGCCCATCGACAGGTTGTTACCACCGTAGGCCGAACCAGCAGCAACTGCTGCACCGGTCGAGTTCGCCCAGCCTGGCTGGTCGTAGTTACCGGCGTTGAAGTTCACGTCCAACTGGGTGTAGCCGCCCAGCTTGATGCAGGTATCGGTGCCTGGGATGTAGTAGAATCCAGCACCATAAAGGGAGCAGATCTTCACGTAAGCGACGGCTTTCGCCTTCACTGGAAGATCAGCTGCCTGTGCTCCAACGGAAGCTGCGATAACCGCAGCCGATCCGAGGATAAGGCTCTTAATCTTGCTCATAAAACCTCCAAGTTTTGCTCTGTTAGGGAGAGTTCCGATCCATCGGTGTTAAGTCACACCTTTGGTTAGTTCCCTTTATCCCAGCTAACCGCCTGGTCGCCTCGCGCTTTCGGACACTCCCGCAGAACGCGAGCGACTTAAGCGAAACTTCCAAACAGGACGACCTCGGGATGCCCCCTCCGTCGCTGGGCGGACCATTACCCAACGGTTATGACCATGCAACAAATGTCCGCCATCAAACGGTGCAGTTCCCGCCGTTTTCAGAAATGTGTTGCACAAATAGCACTCAAACGTATTTCGCAGAAACAGGTAATCATTTGATTTTGCTATGTTTTTTGGCTTTCGTGCCGAGCCCCGCTCTCGCCGCAGGATATGGCAATGGCAAGGCGGCTCAGGGCCGCAAGGGGTCGATTTGGTCGAATCGTACGCCTTTCAGGAGAACGGCAATCCGCCAATCGCGGCGGGATTCGCGACCCTCGCTCGCTGGTCGATCGCTCGATATAAAGGCAGAAAGTCGCGCCATGTATACGGGGAACCCGTTCATGACGGCCGGAACCTCAGCCTTATGTCATCGAACTGCATCAAAAGACGGCTGATCGACCCTGCGCCACTACCCGCGCTCGACAGCTCAGCAAGGGACCTGCAGAGATCTTGCGGATACGGGCCTGCGCCTTGCGGCTCACCGTCGCGTCAGGCATATCCAACACCATTGGAGACGTGGCCGAGCGGCTGAAGGCACTCGTTTGCTAAATGAGCATACCTAGAAATGGGTATCGAGGGTTCGAATCCCTCCGTCTCCGCCAATTATTGTCGTCAAATTGCGCCCGTGATTAAAACGTCGAGATCAAGATGTCTTTTTCTCGTCTTTCTCGTCGCACCCGACAGCCGCGTGATGATTTTTGCTTCGGCCGACACCGGAAAACAAAGCGAAATGACACGATGACTCGATCTAAAACCCTTCAATGCCTGATGTTTTTCGCCGCCGTCGCGATGTCTACGATTCCGCCACGCGCATTCGCGACACAAGCATCCGTCGCGC
>JAPLPA010000492.1:1728-2028 GCA_026400415.1 Afipia sp.
ATGCCGTGCGACCATCGGCCGGCCGGTGGTGCGGGCGTGCATCCAGCAACACATGCAATCTGCAGGCGGGTTTCCAGCGCAATATCTCGCCGAATGTCGCGCCACCGCGAGCCCTACGGTGCGCGGTTGCTTTCAAGCAGCCATGAAAGATGAAATTACAGCGTGCAGACAAAGCGTCGGCAGGCCGATCGTGCAGGAATGTGTGCGATCTCGCATCGCTGTCGAAGGTGGATTTCGCCCGGAGCAAGTCGAAGCCTGCCGAAAGAACGCATACGGACCCGTGAAAGCGTGCGTATGGAA
>JAPLPA010000541.1 GCA_026400415.1 Afipia sp.
CTCGACAAGGCATATTACTCCTTCGGTGGAGAAGTGGAGGCTTCAACTACCCCCACGATATGCCGCCTTCCTGATCTACCCCGTCACCAACTTTCGACCATAGCTCCCGACATTCTGACAGCTCCAATATTTTGGCTGGTACTGACCTGCTTAACATTTGCACCGTCGCGATGGCCGCAGTCGCCCCGAGGGCACCAGCCGCCAAGCCGGCTTTCAGGAGCCCCCGGCGAGACTTCCTACGATCTACCCAAAACATAGGGAACTCCAACAAGGGGAAACCGCTTGCAGCTCCGTAGATACAAGCATATGCTTGTATCTATCAGCATATGCTGACATTGAGTCAAGACCTTGAGTTTGATGCCCACAGCAAAAACAAACGCCTCCGGGCCGTGCGCGTGTACAGCCCTTCGCAAAGCGTCCCGCCGCATATCGCAACTATATGACGCGGTACTCGCTCCCTTAGGGCTCAAGGCGACACAACGCTCGATACTTGCTCATCTTGAGAGAACTGGGCCTGTGTCCGTGGGTCGTTTAGCAGAATTGTTGGTCATGGACGCGGGCGGATTGGCTCATACGCTCAAGCCGCTTCGCCGTGATGGATTGTTATCCATTGATCCGGATCCGCAGGACCGTCGTGGCCGGATTGTCTCTTTGTCGAATAAGGGCCGAGACCTTTTTCAGGCATCGCTCCCTTTATGGTCAGGTGCCCAGGCCGATTTTGAAGCTCGCTTTGGCAAGGCTCGCGCGAGGGTCTTGCACGAGGCGCTTGCTTTCATCGTTTCAGATGAATTCTCTCAAAAATAATTGGTTTTCGTAGAATAACTGGCGGGCAAGAGGTCTACGAAGTTGCGCTACTTCTCTCGCGTGCGGTTGTGCGGCTTTGTCGCTGGGCTCGCAGGCGGCTTACTCTTCAAATATGCCGGCAAGATTGTCCGGCGCGTGCCAAATGACGCACCGCTACACCCATCGGTGCTGGATCGGTTCGGATGCCTTCAAACGAATCCTAGGTAGCTGCCAATCGATCGTTGAAACGCTCGGAACATTGCGGAATCGCCTTGGTGATGCACACAGCGCCGGGCCGAAGAAAAACAAACCATTGCCGCGTCATGCAGAGCTCGCGGTGAACCTGGCTGGTACGATGGCGACATTCCTCGTCGACACGTGGCAGGCACGGCAGAATCCAATCAATGATCTCATTTTGGTTCCCCTTAGAAAGCCGCGTTCAGTCGTTCAGTCTATGAGTGGTGCGGGCGGCCGGACTCGAACCGGCACGGAAGTTACCTTCCGAGGGATTTTAAGTGCTATTCGTTTTACTCATAATTCGTTGTTTTAATTGACTTTTTAGTAGATTATTGCATAGTGTGTGTAGTCTAATGTGTAGTTTTCCGTCTCGTTTGAGATCATAAACAAAACATCACCTGGAGCAAAGAACGATCATGCGAGCAGTAATATATGGGCGAGTTTCAACTCAGAAACAAACGACTGATAATCAAGTTTTAGAGTTGCGTGAAGTTTGCAAAAGAAATGGTTTGACCATTGTTAAAGAGATCACTGATAA
>JAPLPA010000538.1 GCA_026400415.1 Afipia sp.
ATTCGAGCAATGGGGTATGCTGGGACACCATTTAGGCTATTCCATCGACCGTCCGCGACGTCCATGAGGGCTTGCTGCGGCGACGGTGCTATTCGGGGCTCCATGGGGACCACCTATATTGATTTGGGGCAGGGCGTCGCACGGACTGCGGCCGCGGCGGCTGTTTGCCTGTTGGTCGCCAATTGCGCCTCGTCGGACAAGTTCGCCAAGCGGGTGGATCCGAAATACGGCGTTTCATCGAGCCCGCGCGTAGTCGACTTCAACGAGGCCGTGCCCAAGGGCGGCGGCACCTACCGGGTCGGCAAGCCGTATGTCGTGTCCGGCAAGACCTATACGCCAGAGGAAGACCCGACCTACCGCGCCGAGGGTCTGGCGTCCTGGTATGGCGATGACTTCCACGGCCGCCTGACGGCCAATGGTGAGGTCTTCGATATGACGTCGCTGACAGCCGCGCATCCGACGATGCCGCTGCCGAGCTATGCGCGCGTCACCAATCTCGCCAACGGCAAATCGCTGATCGTGCGGGTCAACGATCGCGGGCCGTATCACGGCAACCGCATCATCGATGTTTCTAACAATGCTGCCACACTGCTCGACTTTCGTTCGAACGGCATCGGCCGCGTGCGCGTCGAGTATGTCGGCCGCGCACCGCTTGAAGGCTCGGACGATCGAGTCCTGATGGCGACCCTTCGCACGGGTGAGCCTGCGCCTGCGCCCTCCGGAGTCAGGGTCGCATCGGCGCGACCGTTCATTCCCGACAGTGTTTCGCCGCGTGGCACTTATGCGGGCGATATTCCGATGCCTGCAGAACGGCCTTATGGTCTCGGCAATACGCCTGAAGATGCGGCGGCGGCTCCATCGTCGGAAGTCTCAGCGTCACGCACAACCCGTATTGCCGGGCGCAGGCCGAATGTTGTGCGCAGCGAAGTGGTCGAAACTATCGATACTCCCGCCAAGGCGCACCCTGTTTCAACGGCCTTTGCCCCCGTCGCGCGCGACGGCAACGTGAGTCTTCTTTCCGGTCGTGGGCTCTACTGACGCCAAGAGCTAGTTCTTCAGATCGTTCATGAATGAAATCAGCGCGGCGTTTACTTCATCCGGCCGTTCCTGCTGAATCCAATGGCCCGCGCCATCGATAAGAATCTTAGCTCTGAGATTTGGCAGCACGCGGTCCATCTCTCTCACACGATTCCCGCCGATGACTCCCGTCACGACGGAGTCATTAGCGCCGGCGATGAAGATCGCCGGCTGAAAAATCTTCGCGCCCTGCCAAGGCGCTGTCAGCTCCCAGTTGCGATCGATGTTACGATACCAATTCAACCCTCCGCGAAATCCCGAATGTCGGTAGCTTTCGACAACGTGAGCATGGTCTTCCTCACTGATCCATGGCGGCAATGTGTGCTGCCGCGAGGTGTCCCCGAGAAATCCGAAACCGTCCTTAATATGCAGCGAAGAATTCACGCCGAATGAAATCGCCCGCATTGTGTAATCGACATCGTGTTCGAATTCCGCTTCGGCTACGCCCGGTTTCTGAAAATACTGCCAATAGAAATTCGTGATGCCGCTTTTGACGAGTGTCTCAAGCGGAAGCTCACGTCCACGCCATGGTGGTGGCACGCTCAATCCGCCGACCGCTGTGAAAATGTCGGGCCGAAACATCGCTGCGTGCCAAGCTACAGGCGCGCCCCAGTCGTGGCCGATGATGACCGCCTTGGTCTCACCCAAGGCCGCCACCAAAGCGACCATGTCGCCAACCATGTCGAATATTGAGTAAGCCTCCACGTCCGCTGGCGCCGACGTGCGGCCAAAGCCGCGCATGTCGGGTGCAACTGCATGATAGCCTGCCTCCGCCAGCGCTGGCAGTTGACGCCGCCACGAATAGGACAGTTCCGGCCAACCATGACACAGGAGCACAAGCGGTCCGGAACCTTGTTCCGCGATGAACATATCGAGGCCGTTTGCAGGAATCATTCGCGATGCGGGCATGGATTTTCTGCCTTTTTCAGGGATTTCGTAGCGTCGGGACTTAAA
>JAPLPA010000580.1 GCA_026400415.1 Afipia sp.
CCGGCCCTCCGTTGCGATACGCAATGATGATCGGCTTGTAGGCGTCGGCCGCCACGATCTGATCGTTGGCCGCGATGGTGTAGGATTGCTGCGCGCCATCGAGAGAGCCCTTCGGTCCCGAGACGTTTGCGCCAGCGATGGCGTTACGCAAATCTTCCATCGCGATGCCGTAGGCTGCCAGCCTTGCGAGATCGGCCTGCACGCGCACAGCCGGCTTCAGGCCGCCCAATATCGACACGCGCCCGACGCCGGAAATCTGTGCGAGGCGCTGCGCCATCATGGTGTCGGCGAGATCGCTCATCGCACGCAGCGATGTCGTCTCCGACGTCATCGCCAGCGTCATCACCGGCGCATCTGCTGGATTCACCTTGGCGTAGGTCGGCGGATAAGGAAGATTTTTTGGCAACACACCGGCCGCAGCATTGATCGCTGCCTGCACGTCCTGCGTCGCACCGTCGATATCGCGGTTAAGGTCGAACTGCAGAGAAATCTGACTGACACCGAACGAACTGACAGACGTCATCGATACCAGCGAGGGAATTTGCCCGAGTTGTCGCTCCAAGGGTGCCGTCACGAGTGATGCGGCGACATCGGGGCTGGCACCCGGCAGTTGCGTCGTGACTTGAACGGTTGGAAAATCAACCTGCGGCAACGCTGAGACCGGGAGCGCCCAGTATCCGAGCGCGCCGCCGATCAAAAGGGCGATGCCCAACAACGATGTTGCGATCGGCCGATGGATGAATGGTTCGGAGACGCTCATCTCTCGTGTCCCGTATCCGACGTTTGTTTCACTCCGTGCTCACAGGTTCGCCGTTCTGAAATTCGCTCACTGCGAAGACTTCGCTCCGCTGTCCGTTTTCTGGCCGCCTGTCGCCGCGCCGTCCTGCGTTTTCTGGCGGCGCTTTTCGCCTTTCTGACCGCCGCCTTTGGCGCGAGGTGCGAGATCCGGCGTCGTCTCCTGATAGTTCTGGCTGATCGTAACTTTCGAGCCTTCCGCCAGATTTGCAAAGCCGGTGGTGACGATGCGGTCGCTGACATTGACGCCTGACGCGATCACGGCATCCTTCTCATTTTGCTGCACGACCGTCACGACGCGCGCATTGACGATATCCCCGTCGCCGATCACATACACGAACGTTCCGCCGGGTCCGCGTTGAACCGATGCAGTCGGCACTACGATAGCCTTCTCAAGTGTCTGCACCTTGAGACGCACATTGACGAACTGCCCCGGCCAGAGTTGAAAGCTGCCGTTGGGAAACTCGGCCTTGAGTTTGACGGTGCCGGTCGTCTGATCGACCTGGTTGTCGACGGCGGTGAGCGTACCGGTATCCGCAACGGTCTTGCCATCATTGGCAAACACGTCGACCGCAAGCGTGCCGACACCGGACGCTGAGTTGACGCGCACGATCTGCTGTTGGGGTAGACTGAACCAGACGCCAATTGGCTGAAGCTGCGTGATGACGACGACGCCCGTCGCGTCCGATGCGTGAACGATATTGCCCTGATCGACCTGACGCAAACCCGCGCGGCCCGACAGCGGCGCGACGACCTTGGTATAGCCGAGCGTCGCCTGCGCGTTGTCGATTGCGGCCTGATCGGACTTCACCAGCGCTTCGAGATTGGCAACCGTCGCGCGTTGCGTATCCGCCTGCTGAGCCGATCCTGCCTTCGCAAGCGCCAGTTGCTGATAGCGACCAAGATCGATCCGCGCATTGGAAAGCGTCGCTTCGTCCTGCGCCTTCTTGGCGACCGCCTGATCGAATTGCGCCTTGTAAATCGCAGGGTCGATCTCGGCCAACACATCGCCCGCCTTGACGTCCTGACCTTCCTTGAAATTCACCGACAGCAATTTGCCGTCGACCTGCGCGCGCACGGTGACGTTGTTCAATGCCCGCACTGTGCCGACGCCATCGAGATAGACCGGCACGTCTTCGATGCGCGGCGACGCTGCCAGAACCGGCACAGTCAAGCCGCCTTGAGGCCGGTTGGACGATACAGTTTGATTGAACAGCGACCAGACGATGTAGGCCACGCCGACGACGATCAGCGCCGCAACCGCAATCGACACCGTGCGGCGCTTCGCCGACGATGCAAGGCGCGCGAAGCCCTCGCTCGCGGCCTTGTTCAAATTCTTGGCCTTCTCGTTCAGATCGGGCTTAAAGAGCATCTACCGCTTCCACTATCCTCGGCGTCCAGCCGCCGCCGAGCGCCTGGTAAAGGCTGACAATCGCCTGCAGCCGCGCAAGTTGCGCCTGAGCCAGCGAATCTTCAGCTTGGAATAACGTCAATTGCGTGTTTAGCACAGTCACGATGTCTGCGGTGCCCGCCCGAAGCTGCCTCTCGGAAAGTTCAAAAGCGCGCCGGGACGACGTCACGACGTTTCGCTGCAGCCGAAGCTTCTCCGTTGTCTGCCTGATGGCGACAAGCGCAGTATCGACGTCCGAAAATGCCTGGATGACGGTTTTGCGATAGCTCTGCAGCAGTTCATCCTGTCTGGCTTTGTTGTAGTCAAAATTCGCCTGGATTTTTCCAGCATCGAAAATTGGCTGCGTCAGCCCTGCCGCCAAGTTAAAGAACGCCGACTGAGGCGTGAACAACGCCATCAGGGCTGCACTTTGATAACCACCC
>JAPLPA010000438.1 GCA_026400415.1 Afipia sp.
ACACGGTGCGTCCACACTCATCGCTGGGATATCGACCGCCAGCACCCGAGGCCCTCGTCTGGCCAGCACCAAAGGAGATAGTCAAAATGCAATCGCTAAACTAACATTCTAACCGGACCACTCCGTGGGGGCCGGTCAACCGTGAGCCGTTGTTCGTCGGTCTCGCCCAATTCGAAAAGCTTTCTCACATGTTTTTCTGCGCCAAGGCGCATGTCGTCGCTGATTTCGGCTTCGCCCGTCATCTGTTTGAAAATAACAAATGTCCGCTCAAGTGCACTGTCCATATCCTGCCCTTTCATTGACTGGATATAACGGCCTCACACACCGAAAGTTCCACCCTGCGGACCATTCAGGCCGAGCGAATTATATTTCGTCGAATTTCAAATTTCTTGTGAAAGCGGTTGGTCGGAGCGAGAGGATTTGAACCTCCGACCCCTAGTCCCCCAGACTAGTGCGCTAACCGGGCTGCGCCACGCTCCGAACCGTGCCGAACGGCTTGGATGCTGTAGCGTCGTTCCAGCGCCCATGCAAGACAGCTAAAATCGTGATGATCCGGCTGATCTGCCCGGATTTTGCAGCCTAATTGTCCTTCAGCACGCGGTCGATCAGCGCCCGCGCCCCGATCAGGTCGTCAAGCGCCGCCTTGAGTTTCCCCTGTTCACCTGGCCGCGCATTCTTGCGAACGCTTGGCGGCGCATAGGCCACTGCACCTGCCGAACCATTCCCACGATTTGGATCGACCGGATTTGGCAGCACTTGCTTCGGCACCATCGGAGCCGGAGGTGCGGGATCTTTCAGCGCCTCATGGCGAAGTGGGCTTGCGGGCTTGAAGTCCATCGATCCGCGCGCGCCGGTGTCATGGCTCGGCACAGCGAAATCGACGTCGGTGTCGGAGGATTCCTCGCCCACCAAATCGAAATCGTCCCGGTCCTTTTCGTTGTCGAACGACGGTCCATCGAAGATCGCGGATGTCTGGCCCGTCACTTCGTCGGTCAAGCCTTGCACCGCCTTGACGCCATGGTCGCGCAGAATGCGCTGCACGCCCCGGATGGTGTAACCTTCACCGTAAAGCAAGCGGCGAATGCCCCGCAGCAGATTGACGTCGTCAGGTCGATAATAGCGGCGTCCACCGCTTCGCTTCATCGGCTTGATCTGCGCGAAGCGTGTTTCCCAGAATCGCAAAACATGTTGCGGAATATCGAGATCGTCAGCGACTTCACTGATCGTCCGAAATGCATCCGGCGCCTTGTCCAAATGCATGCTCCTTTTTCAGATCGCTGTTATCAGCCGGTCAATCGTCTTTGCCGTTGCCGCTGTTATCGCCGTTGATACGTTGCTTGAGAATCGCTGACGGTTTGAACACCATCACGCGACGCGGCGAGATCGGCACTTCAGTTCCGGTTTTCGGATTGCGGCCGATGCGCTGACCTTTTTTGCGAACCATGAAGGAGCCGAACGACGACAACTTCACCGTCTCACCCTTCTCAAGGCAGTCGGTGATTTCCTTCAGCACCAGTTCGACGAACGCGGACGACTCCGTGCGCGACAGTCCTACCTTCTGGTAGACGGCCTCGCACAGATCCACACGTGTGACTGTTTTTCCGGTCCCGGTCATCGCCTGCCCCGCTATCGGCGATCAAATTCGTTTCTGAAATTAGGAGCTTGCAGACTTACGGTCAACAAGACTCATCAATGCAACGGCATGAAGCTTGTCTTCAAGTTTCGCCAGTTTTGACTTCAATGTTCACCATCTTAGAAGCGCGGAACCCCATGTGAAGCCTCCGCCCATTGCCTCGAGCATCACAAGATCGTTTTTCTTGATGCGTCCGTCGTCCGCAGCGGCGGCCAAAGCGAGCGGAATTGACGCAGCCGAGGTGTTCCCGTGTTTGTCGACGGTGAGCACCACTTTCTGCGGCGCAATATGAAGTTTCTTGGCGGACGCATCGATGATTCTCTTGTTGGCCTGGTGCGGTACTAGCCAGTCGATGTCATCGGCAGTGGTTCCCGTGGCGTCGAACGCGTCCACAATCACGTCGGTAATCATGCCGACCGCGTGTTTGAAAACCTCGCGGCCCTCCATCCGCAGGTGGCCGACCGTCTGTGTCGTCGAAGGCCCCCCGTCGACAAAGAGCTTGTCCTTGTGCCGGCCGTCGGAGCGCAAATGGGTCGTGAGAATGCCCCGATCCTTGGACGTTCCCGACTGCGACTGCAATTCGAGCACCACCGCGCCAGCACCGTCGCCGAACAAGACGCATGTGCCTCGGTCGTTCCAGTCGAGGATTCGCGAAAAAGTTTCGGCACCGATCACCAGTGCCCGCTTGAACGCGCCACTCTTGAGAAAATTATCGGCGGTTGCGAGTGCGAAGATAAAACCTGAGCAGACCGCCTGAAGATCGAACGCCGCACCGTGATTGATGCCGAGTGCATTCTGGATGGCCACGGCGGTTGCGGGAAACGTATTGTCCGGCGTCGATGTCGCCAGCACGATGAGGTCGATGGATTGCGGGTCGATGCCGGCCTTGGCAATCGCCGCCTGCGCCGCCTTCAAACCAAGATGCGACGTGAACTCGCCTTCAGCGGCAATATGGCGCTGTTTGATGCCGGTGCGCTGGACGATCCACTCATCCGTCGTATCGACCTTTTTTGCCAGTTCGGCATTGGTGACGATGCGCTGCGGC
>JAPLPA010000088.1 GCA_026400415.1 Afipia sp.
TCGAGATTGCGCGCGATATCGACCGCCAGCGCCTTCAATGGCGAGATATAGAGCGTGTGAAGTCCGCTGCTGCGCGTCACGCCCCGCCCGGTGGATATTGCCTTGCCGGACAGCCGGGAATCTTTTCGGCCGCTCAATTCGACAAGCGTCGGAAGAAATCCAGCCAGCGTCTTGCCCGCACCGGTTGGAGCAATCAGCAATGCGGAGCGATTTTCATGTGCCTTCTCAAGCAGATCGAGCTGGTGAGCGCGCGGCGACCAGCCTCGCCCGGCGAACCAGCGCAGAAAAGCGTCGGGAAGGAATTGCTGAGGTGAGATCGGGTTTGTCGCATCCACGGCCTAGAGTTAGGGCGTCACGGCCACGCGGTCGAGGGCTCTTAAAAACGTGCGCATTTTCGGAGGGTTAGCCGCCGAAATGCGTCAATTTGTCCGAGTGTGGCTAAGCCGCCACAGACGCCAGCCCGCGAATCCGGTAGCTGTTTGTCGCAATGGGGATTTCTCCAACACGCCTGAGACACCTGATGATCGCTGCGGCTTGGGCCGGCGGCGCTTTTGGTGTGCACGCAACGGATTTGCCCGCGCGTTCATACACCAAGGCGCCTCCGCCACCCGCCGTATTCGATTGGAGCGGGGGTTATGTCGGCGTCAATATCGGCGTTGCTGTCGGCGGCGAAGGCAACTCAGCTCTCAGCATTCCGGGATTTCCGTCTGCCGAAACTTTCAACCTAGCGTCCGCGGGCGCGCTTGGCGGCATGCAGGCCGGTTACAACTATCAGTTTGGAAATTGGGTCGTCGGTGCGGAAGCAGACTTGCAAGGCATCAGCAACGAGAAGCACACGAACTGCATCCTCAGATGCAATGGCGTTAGCAGCGCTACCGTCAGTCAGGACGTGTCGTGGCTGGGGACGGTAAGAGGACGCGTCGGTTACGCGACCGGCCCGATTTTAAATTATTTCACTGGCGGCTTCGCTTATGGCGGTGTGCGCACCAGCGACGCCGAGGTTCTCGGCGGTATTCCGGCAGGCAGCGTTGCTTTCAATCGGACCAAGACCGGATTTACGCTCGGCAGCGGCCTTGAGGCGGCGATCGGCGGTAACTGGACCGGCAAGATCGAGTATCTTTATGTCGATCTCGGCAGCACCGCTGACGGCTTTACACTCGGCGGCACGCCCCATCTCCTGAGCACACAAGTTCGCGAAAACATTTTTCGCGCAGGCGTGAACTACCGCATGGGAGGACCCGCTACTGCCTTCGCTGCAACGCCGGCCGCCAACTGGCGCGGGTTCTACGCTGGCGCCAATGGCGGCTCAGGAATCGCACGTGATGAGACGGTACATACCATCGCAGCGGGCGGCGGATTCAATAACAGCCTCGACATCGCACCCCGCGGATTCAATGGCGGCCTCCAGGCCGGCTACAATTGGCAAATTGGTAACTGGGTCTACGGTCTAGAAACCGATTTTCAAGGATCGACGCAAATCACTGATCGCAGCTGTCTGGATACTTGCGCGCCGGGTAGCATTGCGAACTTTCGCCAGAAACTGGAATGGTTCGGTACTACGCGCGGCCGTGTCGGTTATGGCGTTGGGCCGATATTGTTTTATGCAACCGGCGGTCTTGCCTATGGTGGCGTGAAGACACGCGTGACGGAAAATATTGTCGCACTGGGCATTAACGGCAGCGCAACCGTTCAGGATGCGCGCATCGGTTACGCAGCCGGCGCCGGCGTTGAAACGCCGCTGGAAGTGTTCGACTGGTTCACACCGGAGCGCTGGACCGTGAAGAGCGAGTATCTCTACATGGATCTCGGCAACAGCTCGAATAACTACATTCTCAACGGTGTGACGCACACGCTGACCACCAACGAGCAGAATCATATTTTCCGCACCGGCGTGAACTACCGGTTCGATGCGCCGGTTGTTGCCAAATACTGATCGCGGCGCGCTCGATTCATTTTTACTTACTTGCCGTCGCAACGAGACCCGGCACTGTCTCGCCCGCTTCGATGCGCGTCGATGCCGGTGCAATTGCGCAGACCTTCAATTTCGCATCGGCAATGACTGAGCGCAGATACCCATCGCTGTGGGCGTAACGCAGCGACGGGCCAAGAATGACGCCATCACCTCCATGCGCCTCGACCGTAAACGCCACGAGACCCTGCGGCTTGAGCACGCGTGCAGCTTCTGTCAGCAGCGGCGCAAGATCGGGGACATATACTACAGCGTCAGCCGCAAGAATGAGATTGGCGCTTTCGGCTGGTTGATCGTGCAGTCCCTGCAGCATATCGGCGACGTTGAGACGCATGTAAAGCCCGGTCGCCCGTGCCCGTTCGATCATGCCGGGTGAGAGATCGATGCCGACAAATTCGTCGACCAGCGAAGCAAATTCGCGTGCGGCCAAGCCTGTGCCGCAACCGAGGTCAAGCGCGCGTTTAAAATGCGCAGGCAACTTCGCAGCATGCCGTGCTGCAAGTACCGCCTTCAGTAAAATTTCCGGCCCGCGATAATCAAGATCGTTGATAAGGGTCTTGTCGAATTTCGGCGCATACTGATCGAACAATGTGCGCACGTAACTCGGCGGCATCGCGGATAATTGTTCCGCGCCAAGCCGCATCAAACGCAAGGTTGCGCCATGCCTGTCGTCTGGGTCGGCTTCACGTGCGAGTCTGTAGGCGACAATCGCGCTGTCGCGTTCGCCGAGTTGTTCTCGCAAATCGCCGAGTGCGAACCAAGCCGATGCGAAACCCGGTTCGAGTTCCGCCGCCTGCGTCATCAAATCGGCCGCACCCGCGAGATCGCCGCGCAATTGCAGATCGCGACCAAAATCGTAGCGGCGATCGGCAATCAGGTTCCCGGACGACAAAAATAAAGCCATGGCCCTAAGCGCAATTGCATCTCCGCAAGATCGCGCACCGGACTCGAATGGCGCGCGATCCCGACTATATATCGGACATGCGCCCGCAAGACATCCTCAAGCCAGTTGCTGCCGGCCTTCATTGCAAGCCCGGCGGCTTTCATATCGATCCCGTGCGCCCGGTTGATCGCGCGATTATCACGCATGGGCATTCCGATCATGCCCGCCCCGGTCATGGTGCCGTTCTGGCCACGCAAGAAACCCTCGACATGATGAGGTTGCGCTATGGCGAAAATTTCGCCGGTACCACTCAGGCGATTTCTTATGGCGAACAGATCAAACTCGGCGATGTGAACGTAAAGCTTCACCCAGCAGGGCATGTCCTGGGATCGGCGCAAATCGCCGTGACCGGTGGCAAAACCCGCATCATCGCCGCAGGCGACTACAAAGACGCGCCCGATCCGACCTGTGCGCCCTTTGAAATCGTTCCCTGCGACGTATTCATTACCGAGGCGACTTTCGGATTACCTGTTTTTCGCCACGGAAATGCTGCGGGTGAAATTTCGAAACTGCTGGCATCGGTCACACTATTCCCCGAACGCGCCCATCTTGTCGGTGCCTATTCGCTCGGCAAGGCACAGCGCGTCATCGCGATGATCCGCGCCGCCGGATTCGATGCACCGATTTATCTTCACGGCGCGATGGAAAAGATCA
>JAPLPA010000096.1 GCA_026400415.1 Afipia sp.
AGCGAGCCGCCATGCGGCGTGTAGACGCGGATCGATTTTTTCTCTTTTCCTTTGAGGCGCACGAACGCGCCGGCTTTGGCGCCGTGTCCGTGCAGCACGTCGAGTTTCAGCGATTTGGCGAGCGCTAAGAATTTCATCGAAGCGGCAACATCGGCCGGATGCGGCTCGCGATGAATAGCGAGACGATGGACGCCGAGCTTGAGTTTTGGCGCCAGCTCTTTCAATGCTGCCGCCGCGCGTTCGCCGCCAGTGAGACTGTCGGCGAGAATACCCACGTGATGACCGAGATCGGCCTGGCCTGCTGCAAGATCGAGAATGTGCCGGAAGATACCGCCCACTGGCGCGCGAACCGCGTGAAGAATACGAAGCGGCACCTTCTGAATATCGCTCATCTCAGAACCAGCGTTCGCCGATGACGATGGTGTCGCCGGGGCGAAGTATTGTGCCGGTTGGAACATTTGCCTGCACTGTACCCGCGTCGCCCGGACGGGTGAGCTTCACTGTGCCGCGCTGCGCACGTGGCGTAAAGCCGCCCGCGATGGCAACGGCGCTTTCGACCGTCATGTTCGGCACATACGGATATTGTCCGGGCGCTGCCACTTCGCCGAGAATGAAGAACGGACGATAACTTTCGATTTCGGCTGCAACATAGGGTTCGCGCAAATAGCCGCGTTTGAGTTGCGCGGTGATCGAGGCGGCGAGTTCGGCGGGCGTCAATCCGCGCGCGCGAACCGCGCCGATCAGCGGCATTGTGATCGAGCCGCCAGCATCCACCGTATAAGTATTGGTGAGACCTTCCTGGCCAAAAATGACGATGCGCAATTTGTCGCCTGCATCCAGCCTATAGGGCTCGTCTTGCGGGGCGTAAGCATAAGCGGCTGGCGTCGCTGCTACCGTTGGAGCGGCGACTGGGCGCGCATAGTTGTAGCCATATGCCATCGAGTCGAGGCTGGGTGAGGGCATTCCTGCGACTGGCGCGCGCGCAGGCATGCAGCCGGAAACGGCAAGCGCAGTCAGGAGACAGACGATGAGCGCGCTACTGCGCCGCATGGAAGAATCCGGTGTAAGTATCGAATCCGATTAAGGACTTTCATGGTTAACAAAGAGTAACCAGCGTCTTTGAACTAGCGAAAACACGCAGTTTCGCGTGCAGTTAACCGGCCATCAACCCTAATGGATTGTAATCGGCTGAGTTGAATTGATCCCTCGTGTTCGAGGGTTAAGTGGCGTTCGGTGGGAGTAGTCGATGCGTTTCGCGTTCTGGCGTGACTGGACCAACAGCTTGCCGTTCCGCTCTCCGTCACCCGCCGCCCAGCTGATTTCTGCGCCGCGGCCCGTTGTGACCTCCCAAGCTTCTGAGATTGGTGATGTCGATCTGCGGGTGATCTGGCAGACACTTGTGCGCAAGCGCGCGCGTGTGATCGTGCCTACTGTCGCCACGCTGGTGCTGTCGCTGTTCGTCGTCAACGCGATCACGCCGCGCTACAAATCCGAAGCGCGCATCCTGATCGACGGTCGCGAAAACGTGTTTCTGCGCCCGAACGGGGAGCGCCTCGAAGATCGCACGACTGTTGACGCAGAGGCTGTGACAAGCCAGGTGCAGTTGTTGTTGTCGCGCGATCTCGCGCGCAACGTTATCAAGCAGAACAAGCTCGCCGAATTGCCAGAGTTCGATTCGGTCCTGAACGGAGTTCCGATCTGGAAGGCGTTGCTGGGTCTTGTCGGCATCGGGCGCGATCCATTCCAGATGACGCCGGAAGAGCGCGTCATGGATGCATATTTCGACCGCCTGACTGCGTATGCGGTCGACAAATCACGTGTCGTGGTTGTCGAATTTCAGTCCCGCGATTCCGAATTGGCCGCGCGCGTGGCAAACTCCATTGCCGACGGCTATCTCGTCATGCAACAGGCTGCGCGGCAAAATCAGGCGAAGTCAGCCTCGCAATTCCTGCTGGTTGAGATTGAAAGTTTGCGCAAGAAGGTTGCCGACGCCGAATCCCGCGCAGATGACTTCCGGTCCAAGGCGAGCCTGTTCGTCGGAACCAACAACACGACATTGTCGAATCAACAGCTTGGTGAGTTGAACACCCAAGTCAGTAACGCCCGTGCGCAGAAATCCGACGCCGACTCCAAGGCGCGCGCGATCCGCAAGATGCTGGACAGCGGCAATCCGATCGAAGCCTCGGAGGTTCTCAATTCCGAACTGGTGCGACGGCTCTCGGAGCAGCGCGTGACATTGCATGCGCAACTCGCCGAGCAGTCGTCGACGTTGCTCGATCGTCATCCGCGTATCCTCGAACTGAAGGCACAGATCGGCGACATCGACCGGCAAATTCGCGATGAAGCGGGAAAGATTTCGCGCTCGCTCGAAAACGACGCTCGCGTCGCAAGCGCTCGCGCCGACAGTCTCAGTGCAAATCTGGAGCAGGTTAAGCGTCAGGCGGCCTCAACGAACGGTCAGGACGTACAGCTTCGTGCGCTTGAACGTGAAGCCAAGGCGCAGCGCGACCTTCTCGAATCCTATCTGGCGAAATATCGCGAAGCGACCACGCGTGAGAATATCGACGCCGCGCCTGCCGATGGCAGGATCATTTCGCGCGCTATCGTCTCCAACACGCCTGCGTTCCCGAAAAAACTGCCGATCGTTCTCATCGCGACACTGGCAATGTTCATTCTGACCGCTGGCTACATCACCACAGCTGAATTGCTGCGCATGACTGCGCCACGCGGGGCTGTAAGCCGCTCTCCGTTGTCACAACTGCGCGATAAACATCCGGAGATG
>JAPLPA010000587.1 GCA_026400415.1 Afipia sp.
CGGTGGCGGCGAATGGCGATAATTCGCTGCTGACGCAAGTGCAGTGGCGCGGTCGTCGCGGTGGCGGATGGGGCGGCCGTGGTGCAGGAATCGGTCTTGGTCTGGCGGCAGGCGCGTTGATCGGCGGCGCGATCGCAGCAGGGTCGAACCCATATTACGGTTCGGGCTATTACGGACCGGGTTATGGCTATGGATACGGCGGACCAGTTTATGCTCCCGCGCCAGTTTACGTACAGCCCGGCTACGGCGGTGGCGAGGCAGAAGCTTACTGCATGCAGCGCTACCGTTCTTACGATCCAGCCTCTGGAACGTATCTGAACAACGACGGCAATCGGTATCCTTGCCCGTAAGCAGATTTGATATCGAAAAATTCAGCGGCGCATGACAATGCGCCGCTTTTCGTTTGCATCCACTCTACGTCAGAAGGCGACCTTCACGCCGCCTTTGGCAGTTGCAGTCCGGCTTGAATCGGTGGTCGCGGTGTATTCAGCTGCACCAAAAGCCGTCCAGCCCGAGATGTGCCGCCAATCGAAGCCGACACCCGCGTATCCACCGAACACATCGTTCTTGCCCGGTGTTGCAAACGGAAGATTCTGTCCCAGCAGAATCGTGTTGACGGTGGTGTCGCCGACACGCTGAAGCGCCAGCAGACCGAGGGTGGTCGAACCGCTTTCCTGATAGCCGCCGAAACCCGCTGCAAGATAACGCACGCGCGCGGTCGGGGTCAGCGTCAAATCTGTGCCCACCGGCATCTTCACGCCATAAGCGATTTCAGGACTGACGAACCAGCCATTGTAGCTCGCAGCGGCGGTTTCCAATCCACCCGGCACGAGGTTGTTGGCCATGTTGCGCTTGAGGGCGTTGCTGCTGCGGCCGCCAAGCAGCGCGAAATCCACAAACGCCTGGTTCATCGCATAGCGGCCGTAAACGCCGCCGAACACGATATCGCTTTTGGTATCGCCCGAATTCACATCAATCGTCGAGTTGATTGTACCTGCACCGAGCAAGCCGCCGAGGCGCAGACCCGGGCGAAACGTTTTGTCGACGCCCATCGTGCCGCCGTAGAAATTGTTGACGGAGCGCAACGTCGGCGCGTCCGCATCCTGAATGCGCTGACCGACAAAGCCCTGCGCCCAGACACTGGTGCCGTCCGCCGCCGTCACGCTTGGATTGCTGAACAGCACGCGGTCGGTGCTGGCGTAATTGAGCGATGAAATTCCGGCGAACGCATCGCGCGCCATATCGACCGCGACATTTCCCGATGGCGCAAAGCCGATGGGAGTCGATCCGCCGCTCATTGGCGCGGGGTTGTTGAGGCGGCTTGTGACCATCGACGAAATCGTGTGCGAGAAGTCGACGAGGTTTTTGTCCTGCACGGCGAACGACGTCGGATCGAGGACGGAAACCGTATTTCCAACAATTACGAAAGGCGCGCCGCCGAACACATTGACGACCGAGCCGGTGTCGATGAGGTTATTAGGTCCGCACCCGCATCCACCACCGAATGTCAGGGTCGATGAAATATCCCGGCCGCTGAAAAAGTTGACTTGAGTGCCGGTGCCCGGAAAGAGGCTGTTACCGTTCAAATCGACAAGGCCAATAATTCGTGATCCCGGCAGAATGTTGAGTGTCGATGGGCCGCGTGGATTGAATTGATTATGCAGCGTGACCGCTATCCCGCCGGAGGCATTGGTGCCATCGATCAAACCGGCGTTCGATATGATCGCGGTACCAAGATCGTCGGCAAAAGCCGCGACACCGGCGAACACCCGCCCCGAGTTGAATACGTACGCGTTGCCGGTGCCGGCAAAGTTGTAGTTGGATTCAGAAATGATCCCACCCGTGACGGTGCCGTAGTTGATCGTGGTCGCACTGCCGTTTCCGCTCACGAGGCCACTGACCGTGTAGATACCCGCCGTCGAACCGTAGTTAATCGACAATGCGTCGCCGCCGTTTGTCACGGCCATCATGCCGAGCCTGTTGGGGTTCGTGCTCGCGGCTGTTCCGGTATTGATAGCCGTAGCATTGCCCGTGGCATTGGCCGCGTAGGCCAGAATTCCTGTCTTAAAAGGAAAACCCGGCAGAGCTAGATTGCCGCCGGTCGCATTGACGACAGTGCCGGAGTTGAAGGCGAAAGCGTCGCCGCCGTTCGTGGTCCGCGCATTCATAAAATCAGTCGTGCCGTAGTTGTTCGACGTAGCCGAGCCAGTCTATGCTTGCGTTGCGATCGAGCGGGCGGACCCGTAATTATAGGTAGCGGCGTTCCCCACGCCCTCGACGCGCGTCAAAATGTTTCCTGTGATTTTGCCGGTATTCGTCAGCGTGGCGTTGCCGTCGCTGAAGGTGTGCGTCGTGACTTTGCCGAGCACCGTGCCGGAATTGTTTGTCGTCGCGTTTCCGCGCCCGAAGGTGATGGTATCGATGTCTGTTGCGATCGTTCCCGAGTTGTTCGAGACGGCGTTACCACCAAGATCTGTTCTCGCTAAGATCGAATTTGCCGATGCGCCCACTCCGGCATTCGTCACCGTAGCGGTGCCGCTATCGGTTCTTGCAAAGAGATTTCCGGCTTGATTGGAATTCAAAACAGTTGCGTTGCCAGTGCCGACGGCATCGGCCGTCAGATCGAGCGCCGTGTTGAAATTGTTGACCAGAGCGTTTCCGGTGACAGCCGTGTTGATCGTTACGTTCTGCGCAGTCCCGAAATTGATCGCGCTGAAATCGAAATTGACGGTCGGAGGCCCCGGCGGAAAATCCGCAGGCTCGACGCCGAAGTTTGTGCATGTAATGCTGACACCCGGCGTGCCGACACAATTTGCTAAAAATTGCGCATCGGCTTTCGTGGGCATCATCGCCGCAAATGAAACGGCGGCGATCAGCGCGAACAGCAATCGCCTCACCACGCAACTGTTGTCCGCAACGACGCCACCCACAGCCCCTGTCATCCGCAGGCGTTGACCGCCCGTCGGAACTGCAGGAACCGTATCAGGAGTGCGTTTTCAGTGCTGTGACAATAAGGCTACAGGCCATCTGAAAGCGCACGAAATGCCTGATTTACAAGGTTAATTCAGCGACTTTTCGTCACGCGCGCGAGGCCAGAACCACGCCTGCAATCGTCAGCAGCAAAGCTGCGATCTGGCCCGGTCCTAATGGTTCGCCGAGTGCAAATGCGGAAGCGAGAACGCCGATGACGGGCACGAGCAATGTGCCGATGGCGGCAACGGAGGCTGGAAGGCGTTGCAGGGCTGCAAACCAACACAGATACGCGATGCAGAACTGGACGACGATGGAATAGAAAAACAGCGACCAGCCGAGCGTGGTGAGACTTGCGAAATGCGGTGTCTCGATTGCGAGTCCGATCAGCGCGACCGGCAAACACCCGATGCCGACCTGCCAGACCGCGGACGCAACCGGCGGCAGCGTCAGTGGCCAGCGTTTGGCGAATACGGTGCCGAGCGCGAAATTGAACGCGCCCCACATCGCCAGCAGAATGCCCGGCCACGTCGCCGCACTTGCCGAGACGCCCTTCCCGCCCATCAGCGCGACCAGTCCCGCAAGCGCCATCGCCATCGCGATCACGCGCAGCCACGTCATGCGCTCCCCTAAAATGGGCCACGCTAAAACTGCCGCCCACACCGGCATTGTGTAAGCAATCACAGCGGCTTCGGAGGCCGGCAGATAAGTCAGCGCGAGGCCCATCAGCGCCATCCATGACGTGACGTTGAGCGCGGACAGCAGCACGAGGCGCGGCCATTGCGCGCGCGGCACGCGCAGGCTTTGCCCGATGGCGACGGCCACGCCCGCGAGCAGAAACGCGCCGATCACGCCGGACAATCCGCGCATCGACAGCGGCGGCAATTCGGACAGCAGCTTCTTCGTCACCGGCCAGTTCATGCCCCAGCCGATTGAGGTGACGAGCAGCAGCAGATAGCCGACGGTTTTCGCGCGGCGCGCGGCGGCGCTCGTCACTGTTGACGGATCGACCGGAATTTCGACTGGCGTGCGCGCGTCCATGTTCGTGTCCATGATCAAAATTCTTGGGCAGAATCCTTGGGCGACGACAAAGACCACGCGGCGACGAAATCGGCCACCCGAAATCGGGATTTTCGCGCGCATGGCCCTCGTGCGCCAAACGATGAACTAAGGCAGCGTCAAGCGGCTGAAGGACTTACGATTTTGCGACATCGCGCGCCAAAAAACGTCCGCAATGGCGAAACGGTGACGGACTTGGAATCGAATGGCGGGAATGGGGCGGTGGGTGCCCTCTCAAAAGAGCCGCACAAGCCAAAAAACATTTAAGTTAGACAGAGCTTAGAGAGCCGAAAATCAGTCAACGAAAATTCACTGTCTTACTTTTATCTTGGACGAGTCCGGTTTCGTCACGCGGACCTTCCGTTTCTGCTGAATCGAGAGTGACTTCATTCAAAACAAAAGTCGAATTTGTTCGATGAGCCAAGCGTTCTGCTCCTTGCTTTACAAGCTCAAGTTCAGGACGATGTGTTTTCATAATCGCCATGTCGAACCTCTCTTTGAAGATTAGAAAGATCGAATATTCGAATCAAGTCAACAGAACCAAGGCTGTTCCATTACAAATTGATTGTTTTAACGGATGGTTATCAACATGAGCATTTTACCCGATTCGTCGAACATGCCCGAATTGTTCTTTGGAATTGCTGGACCGATTGGAGTTGACATTGATGCAATTAGCGACAGCCTCACTAACGCACTTCGCGCTGTTCGCTATGAGGCCGAAGTTATTCATCTCACGAAAGAGATGACAAAAGACATCAAGCTAAAATCTCCACCGAAACCGCCCGCTGATAAAAGCTTCTACAGCGAAGTAAACTTCAAAATTGAATATCCAAACAAGCTTTGCGAAGAAATCGAAGATGCAGCGGCTCTTGCACGAGTTGCTCTTAGGTCCATAACCCAACGCCGCCAATCCCTTTCCTCTTCAAACGAGCAAAAGAAACCGCCGAGTCGTCCGACAGCATATTTAATTCGACAATTGAAACGGCCCGATGAAGTCGCGTTGCTGCGAAAAGTTTATGGCAAGCAATTTGTTTTGATTTCAGCGTATGGTCCTCAAGAAAGGCGCTTAAGACTTATTGAAGATCGATTGAAGCGCACGTTGCCGCCATCAACTCCTTACGATGAGATTTGTCAGAAGGCTTGCGAACTCATTGACAAAGACTCCAACGAGGAAGGGAACGATTACGGACAACGTCTTCGCGAAACATTCCATCTCGCGGATGTTTTTATTGACGGTCTTTCGAAGCAGAATATGGATGAAAAACTTACTCGATTTACTCAAGCTTTTTTCGGACGCACCGACATTGCCCCAACGAAAGAAGAATATGGAATGTACGCTGCAAAATCAGCGTCACTCCGATCCGCTGACCTGTCGAGGCAAGTAGGAGCCGCGATTTTTAGCAGTGATGGAGAGCTTATAACGCAAGGCTGCAACGAGGTTCCAAAAGCTTTTGGAGGGACATATTGGGATTCGGAAGAACCTGATTTTCGAGATGTAAAGA
>JAPLPA010000275.1:0-7265 GCA_026400415.1 Afipia sp.
ATCTGATCCTTCTTCGGCATCCAGCCAGCAGGCAACACCTTCTCGATGTACGGCATCACGAGTTCTTTGATGTCGTCGGATTCGAGAACCTTCTTGCCGTCCTTCTCTTTATGTTGTGTGGAGACGACAACGGCAGTGCACTTCACCGGCTTGCCATTCTCGTATTGCAGCGTGAACTGGCTCTTGGCATCCGGCTCGAACAGCTTCTGTTTGCCGGAGTGACGATCTGTCGCCATCAGCTTCAGCACGTTGTGCGAATACTGCAGCGGTGCCGGCATCAGTTCAGGCGTCTCGTTGGTGGCGTAACCGAACATGATGCCCTGATCGCCAGCACCCTCGTCCTTGTTGCCGGCCGCTTCGACGCCCTGCGCGATGTCGGCAGACTGACCGTGCAGATGAACCTGAACCTTTGCGGTCTTCCAATGAAAGCCCTTCTGCGCGTACCCGATGTCTTTGACGGCCTTGCGTGCGAGTTTCTCCGCGAGCGCCTTGTTGACCTTTCCGGTCTTGCTCATGATTTCGTTCGGGCCCGCGGCCTGCTTCGACATGCGCACTTCACCGGCGAGCACAATCAGGTTCGTGGTGACGAGCGTTTCGCACGCGACCTTCGCCATCGGATCAGCCTTGAAAAACTGATCGACGATTTCGTCCGAGATGCGGTCGCAGACCTTGTCCGGATGACCTTCAGAAACCGATTCACTCGTGAAGATATAAGGCGCGCGCATCAAACCAATTCCTTCGTTCCAGTAGTCGGCTGTTTCTTGAAATCGCCGGGATGACGTCAATCGCGGCGGCGCGATATGACATAAGATTCGTCGTAAAACCAAAGCCCGTTATGCTTGCGCAAAACGTCGCCGGTGGCGTCGAGATACCGGCCGCTCTGGGTCACTTCCGTGAGCCGGTCGTCTTCGACCTGTGCGACATACACTGCCGCGTTCCATGCTGCAAAGGCCGTAGAGGATCCAATGGCCCCCATGACCTCGTTTGGTAAAGCTTCCATGTCGTATCGGAAGATCGAGCGATTATCCGCATAGGCATTGAAGTTGAGGTCGCGCCCGGCCGACCCAAGCTCGTATTTCACGGCACGAAGTAGCTCATGGCGGCTCACGGAGAAAGGGTTTTCTCCCGGCCAAACGGCCTGAATGATCTCCATTCCGGGGTCGTGGCCATAGGAGTGAATCCCGATCAGACGCCCTCCGGCCCGTAATGCCCGCGCCAGCGGTGCGATGATCCGCTTGGCCCTGAAATTCAACGAGGATTTGGCCCGGTACGGCTGCGAAGCGATGACGAGGTCGAAATTGGCCTCGACCCGCCCCGCCCGGGGAATCATCGAATCCAGCAGGAATCGATGGTCTTCCCGGTAGATCACCAGCGCGATGGGGCGCTCGTAGACCGGCATGCCCGACCGGGGGCTGACGCTGGCGCGCCAGTTTTCTTCTAAAAATCCATTCAAATCAGCAATTTGCGCCTCGAACGCGCCAGATGAATCGCCCTGAAGCGCGACTTCTTTCCAGATCATCCCGGCGGCGGCTGTAGGGGATTTAGGCGCCAGCCAGGGGGCTTCAGCGTAGTTCATATTGGTCAGGACAAAGACCGTGGCCGGATGCTCGAACAGCCGGTCCGGCACCTTGTCCAGTGTCAGGCGGACGTCCTCGAGGCTGATTTCCTTGCCCGCCACATAGAACGGCATGTGCGGAAAGCGGCTGTGCATCGACCGCATCACGCGGGCCAACACGGTTCCATCGCCGACGCCGGCATCGAAAACGCGTAACGCCGGAGGGCGCGGATGGATGCTGGACAGCTCCAGAACGACCCGCTCCGCGATCACCCGTTTTTCCGAACAGGTGTGGACAAACAGCAGATATTTCTGCCGATTTTCGAAGAACCTGAAATTCCCGCCGGGGTCGCGTCGCTCGATCGGCGCTTCCGGCAGCCTGACCGCAGGCACGCCGTCCCCAAGAAAGGCTCTAATCCGCTCAAGCGTATCCACCCGGATATGCTTGCCCTCGCGCAGCCGGTGCACAAGCTTGCCGTCGTTGACCGCGCGCCGCCCAAAGGTCGATTCGGCCATGCCCGCCTCGCGGCAGAACGCGGAAATCTGGGCCAATAGCGCGTCGTTTGTCATGAGGCGGAAATCTGACCGACTTGGAATCCAATGGCGGCAATGTGTCTCCCGCTGTAGCACCGCCTGCCCACCGATGGTATCCCGCGCCACGCGCCCATCACCGCTGCCCACATCGGAGACACGCCATGACCGAGCGATTGCACGCCCCATTCAAGTTCGCGCCCGACGCCTACAAGGCCATCATGGCGATTGAGACCGCGGTGAAAGCCAGCGGGCTTGAAATGAGTTTGATCGAACTCGTGAAGATGCGGTCGTCGCAGATCAACCACTGCGCATTTTGCATCCACATGCATTCGACCGATGCGCGCAAGGAAGGCGAAACCGAAATGCGCCTCTACATGCTGGACGCATGGCGCGAGTCTTCGCTCTATACGCCGCGCGAACGTGCCGCGCTGGCGTGGACTGAAGCGCTGACGCTGGTTGCCGAGACGGGAGCGCCGGATGCGGACTACGATTTGGCGCGCAAGGAATTCAACGACACCGAATTGGTAAATCTCACCTTCCTGATCGGGACGATCAATGCGTGGAACAGATTGGCAATCGGCTTTCGCCTCGCTCATCCGAAGTGAGCAAAGCCGGCGAAAATTTTGAACCTCAACGCATGTAAGGCGCGACCAATTCGGGCTAGATTGAGATTTATTTCACGGGGTTGATTTTGATGCGCCGCCTGATTTCGACGATTGCTTTGTTCGCCGCTGTTATTTTGGCCGCGCCCGCCCTTGCGCAATTCAACGCGCAACTCGGCCCGCTTTGCACGTCCGAAGGCACGCCAGCCGATCAGCAGATTTCGGCGTGCAACAAGATCATCGCGCTGAAGGTTTTTACCGGCGAAAAACTCGCGACGGTCTATTTCTGGCGCGCGGTCGGATGGAACAAGAAGGGCGACTACAATAACGTCATCGCCGACACGACGCTGGCGCTGCAGTTGACTCCGAAGTCAGTCGAGCTGCTGAACATGCGCGGCTCCGCGTATTACGACAAAGGCGAATACGATATCGCGATAGCGGATTTCACTGACGCGCTGCGCATCGGCCCGCCCAGCGGCACCATCTACCACAATCGCGGCAACGCCTATCGCGGTAAGAGCGATTATCCGAAGGCGCTTGCGGATTTTACTCAAGCTATCGAGCTCGGTCCCAAGAGTGCGTACTCGTATCAGAATCGCGGCGGCGTGAAGCAAGCGCTCGGCGATCTTGACGGTGCGATGACCGACCTCAACGAGGCGATCCGCATGTCGCCGCAGCTTGCATCCGTGCATACAAATCGCGCGGTGATCTGGCGCGCCAAAGGCGACATCGACAAAGCGATCGCCGATTGCACCGACGCCAACGCGCTTGCCAAGGGTGGCGGCCCGGTGAACCCGATGACGCCGCCGGGCAGCGTTCTTATCAGCGCGTACATCCAGCGCGGTCTCGCGTTTGAGGCGAAGGGTGAATTCGACAAGGCGAAAGCAGATTACAATTCGACGCTCGAAGGCACGGCCGTCGATAATGTCAGCAAGGCCAATCAGGCGACGGCGAAAGTGCGCCTCGCATTGTTGTCGGATTCGCCTGCTTCAGTGCCGGTGAAGAAAACCGACGGCGGAGGACGGCGTGTCGCGCTGGTGATCGGCAACGGCGCTTACGCCAATTTCCCCGCGCTGCCCAATCCTCCCAACGATGCGCGCGCCATCGCCAAAAGCCTGCGCGACCTCGGTTATGAAGTGACCGAAGGCATCGATCTCAAGCGCGACGCGATGCAAACGATGACGCGCGAGTTCATGCGCAACGCCGCGCAGGCAAAAACGCTTGTTCTGTATTACGCCGGTCATGGCGTGCAAGTCGCCGGACGCAATTATCTGGTGCCGATAGACGTGAAGCCCGATGCAGGCGCAGCCATCGTCGACAGCATGACCGACATGGACAGGATTCTTGCCGGACTCGACGACCAGGTGCGTACCAACATTCTGATTTTCGACGCCTGCCGCAACGATCCGTTCGCACAACAGACCGCATCTACCGCAGCGGCTCGTTCACTTGAGGTCAAGACTCGCTCAGGTCTCGCGCAGCCGACGGCGCCGACGGCCGGCTCGACGCTCGGGGCCGGAACGCTGATCGCGTTCGCGACCGCGCCGGGACAAGTCGCACTCGATGGCGAAGGCGCGAACTCCCCGTTCTCCGCGGCACTGTCGCGCCACATTGGGACGCCGGGACTTGAAGTGCAACAAATGTTGACTCGCGTGCGCGCCGAAGTCGTTGCCGGCACCAAAAACAAGCAAGTGCCGTGGTCGAATTCGTCGCTGCTCGGCGAGGTTTATCTCGCGGCGAAGTAGTTCACTTCCCCCACACTTCTTTCGATACATCGACACCCAGCTTCAGCTTCGCCCATTGCTCGTCCTCGGTCAGCACATTGCCTTCCTCGGTCGAGGCGAAGCCGCATTGCGGCGACAATGCCAACTGATCCAGATCGGCGAATTTCGCCGCCTCTGCGATGCGCTGCTTGAGCATGTCCCTGCTCTCAAGCGCGCCCGACTTCGACGTGATGAGTCCCAAAACGACGACCTTGCCGCCCTTTGGTAAAAACCGCAGCGGCTCGAAACCGCCTGCACGTTCGGAATCGTATTCGAGAAAATAGCCGTCGTAATTCACCTTCGACAGCAACGTCTCGGCAACCGGCTCGTAACCGCCCGATGAGACCCAGGTCGAGCGAAAATTACCGCGGCAGACATGCGTGGTGACCGCCATATCTGCAGGCCGTTCGGCAATCGCGTAGTTGATGACGCGCGCGTAGATCTCCTTCGTCTCGTCAGGATCATCGCCGCGCCCGCGCATTTTTTCGCGCTGATCTTCCGAGCAGAGATACGCCCAGATCGTATCGTCGAACTGCAGATAGCGGCAGCCCGCGTCGTAAAACGCCTTCACCGCCTTCCGATAGGTCTTTCCAAGATCGACGAAAAAATCGTCCATCGACGGATACGCGTCCTTCGAGATTGCGTGACGGCCGCCGCGATAATGCAGCACAGAAGGAGAAGGGATCGTCATCTTCGGCACGATATGTGCGAGATCGGCGTGCTTATTCAAAAACGCGAAATCCGCCAGCATCGGATGGCTGGCCGGAAAATCAATCTTGCCGGTGACGCGGATATTCTCGCCGCGCGTGACGATGCCTTTGAACTCGATGCCTTCGGTCTTGTAGATCTCACATCCATCAAGTTGTTTCAGAAAATCGAAATGCCACCATGAGCGGCGAAACTCTCCATCGGTTGCGGACTGCAGGCCGAGCTGCTTCTGCTTGTGAATGACTTTCTCGATTTCCAGGTCTTCGATCCGGCGCAGCTCTTTTTCGTTGATCGCCTTGATGGCAAATTTTTTGCGCGCGTCAGCGATCCGCGCCGGACGCAGAAGGCTACCGACCATATCGGCGCGGAATGGCGGCTTTGAACGTTGCATTGTCTGGTCCGAAATCGCGGTTGTTTTGACTTAGTGCGTCTTTGCCGAAGCGCCTGAAACGCCAAGATAGCGCTCAAGCACCCCTGGATCGGATTTCAACGCCGCACTTGCCGCATCATGCACGATTCCGCCGCGTTCCAAAATCACAACGCGGTCGGCAAGGCTCAATATCTTTTGGGCATTCTGCTCCACGATAATGGAGCAGATGCCCCCTGCCCGCGTAATGGACCCCAGCGCGCGCAGCAATTCCTCGACGATAATCGGTGCAAGCCCCTCGGTTGGCTCGTCCAGCAACAAGACCTTGGGATTGAGCGTGAGAGCGCGTCCAATCGCCAGCATCTGCTGCTCGCCGCCGGAGAGTTCGTTGCCGAAGTTTCTGCGGCGCTCCTTCAGGCGCGGGAACATCGTGTAGATTTTATCGACGCTCCATGGCCCCGGCTGCGCAACTGCCGTCATGTTTTCCTCGACGGTGAGCGATTTGAAAATATTACGCTCCTGCGGGACCCAGCCGATCCCGGCGCGCGCACGCTGATCCGGCCGCAGCTTCGTGATGTCGTGATCGCCGAGCTTGATGTGTCCGCCAAAGCGTCGCGTCACCCCGACGATGGAATTAATCAGAGTGGTTTTTCCCGTGCCGTTGCGCCCAAGCAGTGCCAGCACCTGACCCTCGGCCAATTCGAGCGACAGGCCCGGAATGACAACGGCCTCACCGTAGCCGGCGCAGAGATTGCCGATGCTGAGAAGATTACGCATCGGCGGCCTCGCCGAGATAAACCGCTTTCACGCGCGGATCGCGCGCGACTTCTTCCGGCGGTCCTTCCACCAGCATCCCGCCATTGACCATCACGGAAATTCTGTCGGCAAACGAGAACACCAGATCCATGTCGTGCTCGATCAGCAAAACAGTGACATCGCGCGGCAGGCTGGCGACCGCTGACAGAATGTCATGGCGCTCGCTTTCCGGCACACCGGCTGCAGGCTCGTCGAGCAGCAGGACGCGCGGCTGCGTTGCAATCGCGAGCGCAATTTCAAGCAGGCGCTGTTTTCCATATGGAAGCGTCGCGGTGCGTTCATTCATCACATCGAGCAGATGAAAACGGGCGAGATGCTCGCCTACGTCGCCGTTGATGTCGGAGTTTGCGCCGAGCCTGCGCCACCAGTCGCCGCCACGCCCGAAGCGTTGCGATACGGCAAGCGCAATCGTCTGCAGCGGCGTCAAATCAGGATAAAGCTGGTTGATCTGGAAGGTGCGCGACAGTCCCTTGCCGACGCGCGCGTGAACGGTGGCGTACGTGATGTCCTGGCCGTCAAGCAGGATTTGTCCGGCGTTCGGCGCCAGCACGCCGGTCAGAAGATTGATGACGGTGGTTTTTCCGGCACCGTTCGGGCCGATCAGCGCGTGGCGCGCGCCGGTTGCGACCTGCAATGAAAGATCGCGCGTCACGGCCAAGCCGCCAAAGCGCTTTTGAAGATTGATCGTTTCCAGTGCGAAGGTCATGTCTTCGACCTCGCGAATATCCGCGCTGGCCAAGATACGAACGACTGAATGCGTTCGCGCCCGACCAGCACCACGATCACCAGCACAAGGCCGATCCAGAACTGCCAGTATTGCGGCGTCAGGGTCGAGAAGAACTCCTGCAGTATCTTGAACGCGACTGCGCCGATCAATCCGCCATAAAGATATCCCGTGCCGCCCAGCACCAGCACCAACA
>JAPLPA010000275.1:7292-19973 GCA_026400415.1 Afipia sp.
CGCCAGTGCGGTCGTCTGCGTGAACAGCCCGCCCGCGATGCCGGCGTAGAATGCCGCGAATGTATAGATCGCAATCAGGCGGCGATTGACCGGAATACCGATGGCGGCGGCGCGCAGCGGATTGTTCCTGATCGCACGCAGCGACATGCCGAACGGTGAATGCACGATGCGTCGCGCGACCACAAACAAAACGAACAGCACAACGAGGCCATAGATGAATGCCGTCTTTCCGAACATGTCGAACCTGAACAGCCCAAGCACCGGCGCAATCGCGATACCCTGCAAACCATCTGAGCCGCCTGTGAGCGACGAATACTGAATCGACAGCGGATAGAACATCGACGCGATGCCGAGCGTCACCATCAGGCGCGTCAGATCCGTGCCGCGAATGATGAGAAAACTCGTCAGAAATCCGAGAGCGCTCGCGACCAGCCCCGCAGCCAACAGCGCAACGATCGGCTCCTTGACGATGCCATGAAGCGCCAGCAAGCCCGCCGTATACGCCCCCACACCGAAGAACGCCGCGTGACCGAGCGAGACGATGCCCGCATAGCCGAGGATCAAATCGAGCGAGAGCGCAAACAATCCCAACCACGCGATCTCGGTGAGGATCAGATAACGGTTCGGAAACAGAAATATCATGGCGACAGCCAATACCCAGAACACGATCTCGCTCGCGCGCCACTTTGCGAGCTGCCGCAACTGATCGCCGATGGCTGGCTGATGCATCATCGCGCGCTCACCGCGCCGCCGTGCGGCCGAACAATCCGTTCGGCTTCCACAGCAGCAGCACGATCATCATGACATAGATGACGAAGGAGCCGAGGTTCGGCACGTAATACTTGCCGGCAACATCGCCGATGCCCAGCAACAACGCTGCAAGAAATGGCCCCGTTACCGTCGATGTGCCGCCGACGGAAACAACGATCAGAACGTAGATCAGGAATTTCAGCGGAAAATGCGGATCGAGACCGAGAATTTCCGCACCCAGCGCGCCGCCCAGTCCGGCAAGTCCGGATCCGAACGCAAAGGTGAATGCAAACACCTGCGGCACATTGATGCCAAGGCCAGATGCGGCGCGCGGATCGTCGACTGCCGCGCGCAGCCGTGAGCCGAAGCGCGTTTTCGACAGGATCAATTGCAGACCGAGCGTCAGCAATCCGCAGATAATAACAATCATCAGCCGATAGCGTCCGACACCGACGCCGAACACCTCAAACTGTCCCTGCAGCATCGAAGGCAGATGAATGAACGTCTGAGACGATCCCATCACATAGTCTGTGGCGGCGACCGCCATGAATGTCAGCCCTACCGTGAACAGCACCTGATCGAGATGGCTGCGGCTGTACATGTGCCGATAGACCGCACGCTCCATCACCACGCCGAGCAATGCGCTTACGAAAAAAGCGATCGGCAGCCCCGCAAAAAACGGCAGGCCATAGCGATTGACTAGGATGGCGCAGACATAGCCGCCCGCCATTGCGAATGCGCCATGCGCGAGATTGACGAAATTCATCAACCCCATCGTCACAGCCAATCCGCACGCCAGCACGAACAGCAGCATGCCGTAGGCAACGCCGTCGAACAGGATGGTGAAGAGGCTGGTCATGGCGCGATGCTATCTAAAAATTATGCCCGGCACAAAACCGGGCATAATGTCCATATCGTCGCGGCACTTACTTCTTTGTCTTGCCGGGGTCCTTCACCGCCTCGAAGGTCTGGAATTCGACGTTGTAGAGTTCGCCGTCCTTCTTCTCGACCTTGCGGATGTAAATGTTCTGCACGATGTCGCGCGTGTCGGGATCAATCGAGATCGGCCCGCGCGGGCTTTCCCACTTCATGCCCTTCATCGCTTCCACAAGCGCCGTGCCATCGGTCTTGCCGCCGGTCATTTTTAGCGCCTCATAGATCAGATGAATGCCGTCATAGCCGCTGACCGCCATGAAGCCGGGGCGCTGACCGAACATCTTCTTGTAGGCCGCCACGAAATCCTTGTTCATCTGCGAATTGTGATCAGCCGAGTAAAGATGCGCCGTGACGGTGCCGAGTGCCGCATCGCCCATGCCGTTAAGAAGATCGTCGTCCATCACGTCCGTCCATCACGGCACCCGGCCCGATCACCTTGATGTTGGTGAGGCCGCGTTCGGCATATTGCTTCATGAAATTGCCGCCCTGTCCGGCGGGCACGAACACAAACATCGCGTCGGGACTGGAATCCTTCATGCGTTGCAGAAACGGCGCGAAATCCGGATTGGCCAGCGGTACTTTCACTTCCTCAACGACCTGCCCGCCACCTGCGGTGAAACGTTCCTTGAAGAAATTCAGCGCGTCGTTGCCCGGCGCGTAGTCAGAGGTGAGCGTTGCGACTTTCTTGATTCCGTTTTTTGCCGCCCAGTCGCCGATGATGGTGGACGATTGCGCCAGCGTGAACGAGGTGCGCACGATGTAAGGCGAACGCTCAGTGATGATCGACGTACCTGCCGCCATGACGATCTCGGGAATCTTCGCTTCGGTCGCAAGCGGTGCCGCAGCCAGTGCCGCAGGCGTCACGCCGAAACCGGCGATGAAGGACACCTTGTCGTTGACGATCAATTCCTGCGCGGCGCGCTTGGTGTTGTCCGGCACCGCGCCGTCATCTTTCAGAATGACTTCGATCTTCTTGCCCGCGACGGTGTCGCCCTTCTGCGACATATAAAGCTTGATCGCATTGTCGATCTGCTTGCCGGTCGAGGCCTGCCCCCCGGTCATCGGCAGGATCAGGCCGATCTTCACGCTCTCTTGTGCACGCGCAGTAGCGGTTGCCATCGCCAGCGATGCAGCAGCGATCAGCAAGCTCTTTCCGTAAATTGCCATGGATCATCTCCCTTTGATCGGTTGAGCGCTTATGCGCCTTTTATTGCCAATTTCGATATCGCCGGATGGTTGATGTGTCAACGACACTATATATTATCGGCATGTGACCGGCCTCGCGGGGCGAACTCCCATTCGCCGATTTTGGATTGGACAATCAATATGCCTGACAGGCAACCGGTGATCGATCACGACCGCTATATTCCGGCGCTCCTCCTGTTCGTTGCCAACAAGCTCGCGAGCGGCGCGTCGAATACCTATCGGCGGCTGTTCGGTGTCGGAGTTACGGAGTGGCGCATTTTGTCGCTGCTTGCGAACGAGCCGGATTGCTCCGCCCAGCGCATCAGCCAGTTTTTCGATCTCGACAAGGCTTTGGTCAGCCGCACGCTTCAGGTCATGGCCAAGTCCCAGATCATCGCGATCGATTTCGATCCCTATCGGCGCCGGACGATCAATCTGACTCGCGCTGGCGCGACAGCAGCGGCTGCTGACGGGATTTTCCGCCGCCGAGATCGACACGCTGGCCGGATATCTGGGCCGTCTGCTGGTTCAGGTCACGACATTGAATGCGCAGGACCTGAAACTTCGACAGGATGCGCAACGACCGTCCGGCAAAACCAAGGTGCGCAAGAGAGCCGTATCCCGGCCCGTCAAAAAGCGGCCATTTGAAAAACTCAACGCCACGCGCCGCTAGGGCACGATCCAAGGTTATTCTAGTCGGTGAACACCACGGTCTTGCGGCCGTTGAGGATCACGCGGTCCTCGAGGTGATAACGCATCGCGCGGGCCAGTACGCGTCGCTCGATGTCAGTGCCCTTGCGGACCAGATTTTCCGGCGAGTCGCGATGGCTGATGCGCTCGACGTCCTGCTCGATGATCGGGCCTTCATCGAGATCGCTTGTCACGTAATGCGCGGTCGCGCCGATCAGCTTGACGCCGCGCTCATGCGCCTGGTGATAGGGCTTGGCACCCTTGAAGCCCGGCAGAAACGAATGATGGATGTTGATGCAACGGCCGGACAATTTTCCGGCGAAGTCTTCCGACAAGACTTGCATATAACGCGCCAGAACGACGAGGTCGGTTTTGGTGTCCTGAATCAATTTCCAGATCGCGCCTTCCTGTTCGGCCTTGGTGTCGCGCGTCACGGGAAGATAATGAAACGGCACGCCGGTGAAATCGATGCCGCTGTAAGTCTCCTGCGGATGGTTGGAGACGATAGCGGTCGGCACCATCGGCAGTTCGTCGCGCCGCCATCGGTATAAAATGTCAGCAAGGCAATGATCGAATTTCGAGACCATTAGCAGAACGCGCTGATGCGCGGACCGGTCGCGGATCGTCCAATTCATCCCGAAAGGTGCGGCGATAACGCCAAAGCCGGCGCGCAGGAAATTGACGTCGATGTTCACACCCTGCGCGTCGAACATCACCCGCATGAAGAAATTGCCGGTCTCAATGTCATTATATTGCTGCGCGTCGAGAATGTTCTGTCCGTTGGCGAACAGGAAGGTCGTCACAGCGGAGACGATGCCGGGACGATCTGGACACGAGAGGGTCAGGACGAATTGCTGCGCGGGCATGGGACGCTTTTCGAGTCGGAGACGGCGTATCATGCTCTAGCATCGCCGCAAGGCTTTCGCCAATTCCATGCGGAAAAACAGGCTGGCACCCAATGGCGGGCCGCAATAGTGTGGCCGCGAATTCGACTTTGGTCGATGTTTCGCGATGGAATGAGAGACATGAGCGGCAGACTGAACGGCTATCGAATTCTGATTCTGGAGACGCGCGAGGAAGCACAATTCTCGCGCCTGCTTCAGGAACAGGGTGCCGATGTTTTACAATGTCCGATGTTCGCGATTCACGACGCGCCCGATCCCGCCCCCGTCGAGGCATGGATACGTCTCTTTATTCAGCAGCCGTTCGACGATCTGGTTCTGATGACCGGCGAAGGCTTACGCCGGTTATTGAAAGTCGCCAGGCGAATGGGTGTCGAGCAGGATTTTATCGCGGCTGTGGCAAAGCCGCGCAAATTCGCACGCGGCCCGAAGCCGGTGAAAGCGTTGCGCGAGATCGGGCTTGAGGCTCAGGTCTTGACCGAAACGCCGACGTCCGAGGGCATCTCCGCGATGCTGTCGCGCGAGGATATAAAGGGTCATCGCGTCGGGCTGCAGCTTTATCCCGACAAGGATCACGCAAAACTCATCGCAGCTATCACTTCGCGCGGCGCATACGTCGAAACCGTGTTGCCATACATCTACGATCCAAAGGCCGCAGATACCAACATCGTCACAGCCATCGGCGAGATGGCGAACCATCGCATAGATGCGATTGCGCTGACGAGTTCAGGTCAGGTGCGGCGGCTATTTGATGTCGCGAAAGAACACGGTTGCGAGGACAAGTTGCGTATTGGGCTTGCCGACACACCGATTGCGTCCGTCGGCCCCATCGTCTCCGAAGAATTGCGCGCAAATGGACTCCACACCGATATCTATCCAGCTAACGACTCCTTCTTCATGAAACCTCTCATCAGCGCAATGGCATCAAACCTGAACAAAGCTCCACCGCGCGTGGCGAAATGACCGAGCTGCCACTCTCCCACCTGCGTGTGGTCGAAATCGGCTCCGGTGATGCGCTGTGCTATTGTGGCAAGCTGTTCGCCGATTTCGGCGCGGATGTCATCAAGGTCGAACGCCCCGGTGGCGATCCCGACCGGCGCATCGCGCCGCTGGCCGATGCCGGCGACGAGACGCATGAGAGCCTCAATTTTGCGTGGCTCAACACCAACAAGAAAAGCGTGATCTCCGACCTCGACAAGCCGACGCATGCGGCGCGCATCCAGAAGCTGCTTCGCACTGCCGATCTCCTGATCGATTCACGTCATTACGAGAACATCAAACACTCGATGCTCTCGCATGACGAATTGCGGCGCGACGATCCGGGTTTGGCTATCACGGCGATCTCGTGGTTCGGCGAGCATGGGCCTTACAGGAATTATCACGCGACCGATTCCGTCTGCCGCAGCCTGGCGGGCCTGGTAAAACTCGTCGGCCCGGTGGAAGGACCACCTGTGCTGCCGCGCGATGGACAAATCGGTGTTGTGGCTGGCCTTACTGCGTTTATCCCGACACTGGCGGGACTGTACGGATATCAAACGGGCGCGCGGCGCTTCGCGGTGAACAGCCTCGAGGCGATGTTGCAAATCACCGAATTCGATACGGGCCTCGCACTGGAGTCCGGCTTCACGCGGCCGCGCGCGGGCATCAACCGCTTCGGTCGTGGCTATCCGTCGGGCAATTTCGCAACCAAACACGGCTGGCTCGGCGTCACTGTCGTCACGCCAGCGCAATGGGTCGCGTTCTGCACCATGATGGAATTGCCCGAACTCGGCACCGATCCGAAATACAACATGACCATCGGCCGCTTCACCCATGCGGACGAACTGAAAGGCATCATTACGCCGGTGCTGGCGAAGAAGACCGCGCAGGAATGGTTCGAGAAGGGAATAGCACTGCGGCTTCCGCTCGCCATCGTGCCTGACATGAAAGAACTTCTCGAACAGGACGTACATCGCGCGCGCGGCGCATTCGGCACGGTGACAATCGGCACTGCGTCATTTGAAGGGCCGGTGTTGCCGCAGTATCTGACGCGCGCATTGCCGAAGCCCAACGGACCCTCTCCGCTAGCCGGCGAAACCGGAATCGCCTCACTGCCGCCGCACAACCGCGCGGCGACACGCGCCGCTACCGCTAACGATCCGCTGCCGCTGAAAGGCCTGCGCGTCGTCGATCTCACCATGGGATGGGCCGGACCGACGGCGACTCGGCAGATGGGCGATCTGGGCGCGGACATTATCAAGGTGGAGTCGTGCCAGTATCCCGACTGGTTTCGCGGCACCGACACACGGCCGCCCTATCATGAGGAGCGCGTCTACGAGAAATCCTATTGGTTCAACATGAACAACCGCAACAAGCGCGGCATCACGCTGGACCTCACACAGGAGAAAGGCCGCGCGCTGCTGCACCGGCTGATGAAAGACGCTGACGCTGTGATCGACAATTACGCCGCCGACGTGATGCCGCGTCTGGGCCTGAGCGTGTCCGAAATTCACAAAATCAATCCACGCCTTGTCGTCGTGACAATGCCAGCCTTCGGCATGAGCGGAAAATGGAGCGGCGTGCGGGCCTATGGATCAACACTCGAACAGGCGTCAGGATTGCCGTCGGTGACGGGAAGCCCGGACGATCCGCCGACCATGCTGCACGCCGCCATTGGAGATCCTGTCGGCGGACTGAATGCCGCGGCGGCGTTGCTGCTCGGTTTCATGCATCAGCGCATGACGGGGAAAGGCCAGCATATCGATCTGTCTCAGGTGCAGTGCATGCTGCCACTGGTCGCGCCATCGATCCTCGAACAATCCGCCACAGGCAAAACCAGTCCGCGCATCGGCAATCGGCATCCGCGTTTCGTGCCGCAGGGCTGTTACCCCTGCGCCGGAATCGATCAGTGGATCACGCTCTCCGTGCGCAGCGACGCGGAATGGAAAGCACTTTGCAAGGCGATGCGGCGCGACGATCTAGCGCAGGATGCTGCGCTCAAGTCCGCCAAGGGACGCCGCAAAGACGAGGACCGCATTGAAGTGGCGATCCGGCAATGGCTTGCCGATGTGCGGCCTGACATTGCGATGACCACCTTGCAAGCAGCAGGTATCGCAGCAGGCATCGCGAAACTTCCGCAAGACCTCGCAGCCGATCCGCATCTGCTGAAAATCGGGCACTGGCAGCCGGTCGATCGCGTGTTCATGGGACCGCATCTGGTGCCCGGTGTCGCATACCGTGAAGGCGACGCGCATTTGCCTTACGCCATCGAGCGCCTCGCGCCGACACTCGGACAACACAACTCGGAAGTGTTGAAGGAATTGCTTGGCCTGAGCGATCCCGAAATTGCCGCGCTTGAGCGCGATGGCATCATCGGCACGATTGCCACCGAGGCAAAAACATCGAAGAAAAAGTCAGGCTGATAAATGGCGCACGTGCCTCACAACAAGATACGCCGAGCGGATAAGGAATAAGAAAATGAATGTGGTATTTCCGATCATCGTCGCCATGATCGCGGGCGTCAGCATCGTCACGCAGCAAGCCCTGAACAACAACCTTCGTTTTGCGCTCGACTCGCCGGTGTGGCCCGGATTCATCAGCTATTTCGTCGGGCTGATGAGCATGGTTGTTTTTGCCATCGTGATGCGAGAACCGCTGCCGTCGATCGGAGTCATGACGCGCGTGCCTTGGTGGGCATGGAGCGGCGGCTTTTTCGGCGTAGTATTCATCGCGATTGCGATTTTTCTGGTCCCCAAACTTGGGGCCGCAACCTTCATCGCGCTGTTTGTCGCGGGGCAACTGCTGGCCTCGCTCGCCTTCGATCATTTCGGTTGGCTCGGCCTCGACGTGCGCCCGATCGATGCGACGAAACTGTTCGGTGCGGCGTTGCTCGTGGCTGGCGTCGTGCTGATACGGCGTTAGGCTGGCTCTTTCAGAAACGCCTGATAAGCAAGTCTGATCCCGTCCTTGAGCGAAGTCGTCGCCTGCCAGCCGAGTTTTGCGAGCCGCCCGATATCGAGCAGCTTGCGCGGCGTACCGTCGGGCTTCGATGAGTCGAATTCAATCTTGCCTTTATATCCGACGACGTCCGCAACGACACTGGCAAACTCCGCAATCGTCATATCCTTGCCAGTGCCGATGTTGACGAGCAGGTCCGATGAGTAAGTCTTCATCAGATGCACGCAGGCATCTGCCATGTCGTCCACATAAAGAAACTCGCGGCGCGGTGTGCCGGTGCCCCACACGACGACGCTAGGCGCATTGGATTCTTTTGCCTCGTGAAAGCGGCGAATAAGCGCCGCGACAACGTGACTATATTCGGGATGATAGTTGTCGCCGGGTCCGTAAAGGTTGGTCGGCATGACATTTATAAAGTCGCTGCCATATTGCGCCCGATATGCCTCGGCCATTTTCATTCCGGCGATTTTGGCGATCGCGTAAGGCTCGTTGGTGGCCTCCAGCGGTCCCGTCAGCAATGAGTCCTCGCGCAGCGGCTGCGCGGCCAGCTTCGGATAGACACAGCTCGATCCAAGGAACATCAGCTTTTGCACACCGTTTGTATGGGCGGCCTGAATGACGTTGGTCGCGATGACAATGTTCTCGTAGATGAATTCGGCGCGCAGCGTGTTGTTGGCAACGATACCGCCGACCTTCGCTCCGGCGTGAAACACCACCTGCGGCTTGGTCTTTGCAAACCACGCGTTCACTGCCGCCTGATCGCGCAAATCGACCTCGCTTCGCGGCACTGTAACAATTGTGACATTCTCGCGCGCAAGACGCCGCACCAGCGCACTGCCGACCATCCCGCGATGACCCGCGACAAAGACGGTCTTTCCTTTCAGGTCGAAGGGTGTGGCGGCCATCTGAAGTCTCACATTCCGCAGAATGAAACAGGCCGACCATAGCTGCTCAAAGCAGGTGCGGCAAAGCGGGCCAATCCCCTATCATGCCCTTATCCGCGCTAGCAAATTAAGCATGTGCGCTGCATTCAGCCGTCTGACGGGCTTGCGGCCTTCACGTGCTTGGACCACAATCGCCGAACGAAATGGCCGTGAACGGTACAGGGTCGAAAATCCTGATCGTTCTCTTTCTATACGGTTATTCTCATAAAGAATTCAGGGAGAGAAAACATGCGTAAACTTATTATCGCTGCGGCCGTCACGCTTCCCATGCTGGGTGGCGCTGCACTGGCCCAGGACACACTGAAGATCGGCTACATCGACCCATTGTCGGGCGGCGGCGCAAGCGTTGGCGAAATCGGCTACAAGACCTATCAGTTCCTCGCCGACGAAGTGAACGCCAAGGGCGGCATTCTCGGCAAGAAGCTCGAGATCGTTCCACTGGACAACAAGACCAACCCGCAGGAATCGATCATCCAGGCGCAGAAGGCGATCGACGCCGGAATCCGCTACGTGACGCAGGGCAACGGCTCCTCGGTTGCGATCGCGCTCTCCGACTTCATCACCAAGTACAATGAGCGCAATCCCGGCAAAGAAGTTCTGTTCTTTAACTACGCCGCGGTCGATCCAATCCTGACCAACGAAAAGTGCAGCTTCTGGCACTTCCGCTGGGATGCGAATTCCGACATCAAGATGGAAGCGCTGACCAACTACATCAAAACCAACAAGGCCGTGAAGAAAATCTACCTGATCAATCAGGATTACTCCTTCGGCGAATCGGTCCGCACCACTGCAGCTTCGATGCTCAAGGCTAAGCGTCCTGACATCGAAATCGTCGGCGACGAAAAGCATCCTTTGCTGAAGGTCACAGACTTCGCGCCGTATATCGCGAAGATCAAGGCGTCGGGTGCCGATAGCGTCATCACCGGCAACTGGGGTCAGGACTTCGCGCTGCTGCTCAAGGCTTCTGCTGACGCAGGCCTTAAGGTGAACTGGTTCACCTACTACGCTGGTGGCACCGGTGGCCCAACCGCTATCAAGCAGGGCAACTTGAACCATCAGGTGTTCGCAGTCGGCGAAGGCATTCCAAACCTCGGCTTTGCTTCGGCAGATGCGTTCGAGACCGCACTTCGCGCGAAATACGACTTCAGCCTGTTCTATCCGCGAGCAGTGAACGAAATTCGCATGTTCAAGCTTGCGGCCGAAACCGCCAAGTCGCTTGAGCCGGTCAAGGTTGCAGGAGCTCTCGAAGGCATGAAGTTCGACGTCTTCGACGGTGGAAGCGGCTACATGCGCAAGGACGATCATCAGTTCTTCCAGCCGATGTATATCGCCTCGTTCGGCGAACGCACCGCCAAGGAAAAATTCGATGAAGAAAAGACCGGCTGGGGCTGGAAACTGGTCTCCAAGATCGACACCGATCAGACTGTGCTTCCGACCACCTGCAAGATGACCCGTCCGTAACGGATCACGACATGGTTGCGTCCGCCGTCATTTCCGGCGGACGCAGCCCGCTTCGTTCGATGCTGCTGTGGGGGTTGCGGTCGCGTGCTTGAGCTTGTTGTCATATCCACGCTGAACGGCGTCCTGTTCGGGATGCTGCTGTTTTTGATGGCCAGCGGCCTCACCGTTATTTTCAGCATGCTTGGCGTGCTGAACTTCGCGCATGCGAGCTTTTACATGCTCGGCGCATTCTTCGGATTTCAGATCAGCCGCTGGTTCGGTTTCTGGCCCGCACTCCTGATCGCGCCAATTCTCGCGGGCTTGATCGGCGCTGCAGTCGAGCGCTACGGCCTGCGTCAAGTCCATCGTAACGGCCACGTTGCGGAACTGCTGTTTACTTTCGGCCTTGCATTCGCGCTCGAAGAAGTCGTGCAGATCGTTTGGGGCAAAAGCCCGGTCGACTTCCGCGTGCCTCCGTCGCTCGACTTCCCGGCCTTCACGATTTTCTCGACAAATTATCCCGCCTACAAAATGTTCATGTTGACCGTGTCGATCGCGATTTTTGCGGCGCTGCTTGTAGCCCTCAAGAAAACCCGCATCGGCATGATTGTTCAGGCAGCGCTGACGCATCCTCATATGGTCGGCGCTCTCGGACATAATGTCGGGCGCATCTTCATGATGGTGTTCGGCGTCGGTACGGCATTGGCTGCGGTCGCAGGCGTCATCGCCGGACCGGCGCTTGTGACGCAATCGAACATGGCGGGGCTTCTCGGACCCATTCTCTTTGTCGTCGTCGTGGTCGGCGGCCTTGGTTCCCTGCCCGGCGCGTTCATCGCCTCGCTGTTGATCGGGTTGTTGCAGACCTTCGCGGTCTCGATGAACGGATCGCTCTCCGAAATCTTCGGCCCGCTCAGTCCGGCCTACGCGGCCACCTGGCTGTCCGACATTTGGAATGTCACCGTCGCACAGATTGCACCCATCATGCCTTACGTTCTGCTGGTGCTGGTTCTCGCCTTCCGGCCGATGGGTCTGCTCGGGACACGCGACACATGACCGACATCACCGCAACCGTCGCGCCGCCACGCCCAACAGCCGCAAGCCAGCTGAAGTTTTATGGCTTATGGATCGCAGCTGCGGTCGCATTGCTGTTGCTGCCGAAAATCTTTTCATCCGGCGGATCGCTGACGACTTTCAGCCTGATCGGCATCTCGATCATCTTCGCGCTGTCCTACAATATTCTGCTCGGCCAGACCGGCATGCTGTCCTTCGGCCACGCGGTCTATTACGGCCTCGGCGGATTTCTCGCCGTCCATGCCATCAACATCATCGGTGCCAACAAATGGCCGATCCCGCTGCCGCTGGTGCCGCTGATCGGCGGCGCTACCGGACTAATATTCGCAATGCTGCTGGGCTGGGTCTCGACGCAACGATCCGGCACGGCCTTCGCCATGATCTCGCTCGGCGTCGCCGAACTCGTCGCCTCATCTGCATTGATCCTGCGCACGTTCTTCGGCGGCGAAGGCGGTGTCTCGGCGGACCGCACCAAATTGCTCAAAGTCTTCGGCTGGAATTTCGGCCCGCAAATCCAGATCTATTATCTGGTCGCGATATGGACGCTGCTCTGCATGGTTGCGATGTATGCGCTGACCCGCACGCCATTGGGGCGCATGTGCAACGCCGTACGCGACAATCCTGAGCGCGTGCAGTTCGTCGGCTACGATCCGCATGTGGTCCGTTATATTGCTTTCTGCTTCTCAGGCTTCTTCGCCGGAATCGCGGGCGCATTGTCGGCCATCAATTTCGAGATCGCCAATTCAGCCTATCTGGGCGCCGTGCAGTCCGGCACGGTTCTATTTGCCGCTTACATCGGCGGTATTGCGTTTTTCATCGGCCCCATC
>JAPLPA010000397.1:0-5100 GCA_026400415.1 Afipia sp.
GCGGCAACAGATCCGGGTCCGGGAAGTAACGATAATCGTGCGCTTCTTCCTTGGAGCGCATCGAGCGTGTCTCGCCCTTGTTCGGATCGTACAGCCGCGTTTCCTGATCGATGGAGCCGCCATCTTCAATGATGCCTATCTGCCGCCGCGCCTCGTATTCGATGGCGTGGCCGATGAAGCGGATCGAGTTCATGTTCTTGATCTCGCAGCGGGTACCAAGCCCCTCGCCCGGCCGGCGCACCGAGACGTTGACGTCGGCGCGCAGATTGCCCTTCTCCATGTCGCCGTCGCAGGTGCCGAGATAACGCAGAATGGTCCGCAGCTTCGAGACGTAGCCCTGCGCCTGCTCGGAGGAGCGAATGTCAGGCTTGGAGACGATCTCCATCAGCGCAACGCCTGATCGATTGAGATCGACGAAGCTCATCGTCGCATGCTGGTCGTGCAGCGATTTGCCCGCGTCCTGCTCCAGATGCAGCCGCTCGATGCCGACGGTGACGCTCTCGCCGCTGGGAAGCTCAACTACCACCTCACCTTCGCCCACGATCGGCGATTTGAACTGGCTGATCTGATAGCCCTGCGGCAAATCTGGATAAAAGTAGTTCTTGCGATCAAACACCGAGCGCAGATTGATCTTCGCGTTGAGCCCGAGGCCCGTGCGAACCGCCTGCGCGACGCATTCCTCATTGATGACCGGCAGCATGCCGGGCATGGCCGCGTCCACCAGCGAGACATGCTCGTTCGGCCCGGCACCGAAGGCGGTCGCGGAGCCGGAAAACAGCTTGGCGTTGGAATTGACCTGGGCATGGACTTCCAGCCCGATGACGATTTCCCAGTCGCCGGTCGCGCCCTTGATGAGTTTAGATGCTTTTGCGGGTGCATTCATGTCGCTGCGTCCAAATCAGTTCTTCTGAATCCAGAATTGATACATTTCCATGAACGTCGTTGGATTTTCTGTTTCAAAAACATTCCAGTTATCCAGATTGACGCCGGTTGGATCCTCGGGAAACCGCCTGAGATAAGCGTTTCGCCAGCGCGTCTCGAAGCCGAGAAATGTAAAGCCCAGATCGGCGAGGATTGTCTTGATCTGCGGCAGCGAGAACTGATGTTCCTGCACGTGAAACAGCAGATCGCGAAATTGGCTCATGCTGTAAAAATCGCCGAACTGAGTGACCGCGTGCACCGGATGGTCTGCAGGAGGATTCAGCATTTGTGTGCGCAGCCGCCGCGCATCCGCCGGCGAAAATTGACGTCCCTCTTTTGCGAAAGTCTCGCGCGCGGCGTTGACGGCCTGCCGTGCGATCGAGCTGTACAGACCGATATGCATCAATCCGCCCGGTCGCACCGCGTCCGTCAGCCGGCGCCAGCCTTCCGTTGGATTTTCCAAATGATGCAATACGCCAGTTGAATCAACCACGTCGAACGCCTTGTCGGACGTGAACTCGAGAATATCCGCCTGCGCGTAACGAATGTTTTTGACGCCCATTTCGCGGGTTTTGCGTATCGCATAGCTGAGGCTGCTCAGACTGAGATCGATGGCAAGAACATCCGCGCGCCAAAACTGCTGCGCGCGCAGGATGGCATGCTGACCAGTGCCGCAACCCGCAACCAGAATGGCGAGCGGACCATTGCCGATGTTCCGATAGTTCGCGCCCGGAAACCGCGCAGGGATAATTTGGTCGATCGGAGCCGTGTAATTTTCCGCGTAGACGTTCGTCCACGTCGGATAGGGGCTTTCCTCATATTGGGTCCGCACCTTCTGCGAGATGGTGCCGCTGATCGGTGTGAGACGTTCGATTGTTTCGCGAATGTTCTGTTCAATGCCTGGATTCACAACCTGCTGCACGATCAGAGCGCGCACGGTGGCAGGCCAATCGCGCGAGGCAAGTTTCTCTTTTTCGCCGAATGAATGGAGAGGCATATAGGTGGCGAGCAATGCCATCGCGATTGGCGCAACCGGGGAATTCTGATCGAGCGATCTTGTCACATCGGCGACCAGATTAGATACCTGTTCGCCTTCCCGCTCTGTGCCGTCGAAAACATATTCGTTGATGAAGCACTGCTGCGCGAGCGCCGAAATAAACGGAAGCCATATATCCAATCCCTCGCGTCTGTTGGCGAGATAGTCGTGCAACGTAGTTCGGCGCAAGGCCGTCAGCAGTTTTTCCAGAGATGCGGACGGAACGGCGGAGGTCTTTAAGATTGCATTCAAAAGTTCGTTGCCACTGACATGCAGCGCTTCATCACGGCTGAAAATGTCACCGATCGACTCAACCGCTGTGTTGGAAATCCGCTCGATCGCACGCGCAATGATCGGATCGCGTGTCACCGCGGCGATTGCAGCGCCCACAAGGTCGCGCGGCCGCGCCCAAGTCTCGGTGATTGCGCGCGTGAGAAAATGCAACAAATCGTTGCTGAGTTTGGTCTTCGCCGGATCCAGCGCCTGCACTGTCGTTGCGAAAGTCGATTTGAGGCTATTGGTTTGCTTTATCTTCAGGCCCGCTATGAGCGCAGTTAATGCATCCTCCGCCTTCCCACGCAGCGACAGCAAAGCGCCGAGATTGCAGTACGCGTCGACGTAATCAGGCTTCAACGCAATGGCTTTGCGATTGAGTTCGATTGCATCCTCAAAGCGGCCTGCGTCCGCAATCATGTTAGCCAGATTGTAGTAGGGATACGGGTTGCGCCTGTCGGAAGCAATCGCCCGCTCAAGAAGGTCGATGCCCGCATCCTTATGCCCGGAGTGATATGCGAGCATTCCCAGATAAGAAAGCGCATCGGTATGCCGCGGATCGCGCGCCAGAGCGTCGCGATATCCGATCTCGGCCTCGCGCAACCGGCCCGACTGCTGATGATGGAGCGCGCCTGCGAAAATAATATCGGCGGGGCTAGCCGAGGGAGCGGCGACCGTACTCTTGCCGCTCTTGCCTTCGGCGCGGCGCTGTTTCCTATTCACGGATCACCACCACTTCGCCGGGGTGAAATGCCCTGCCGCCTGCTCGATCACTTCGCCCAGCGAAAACAACGTATCCTCATCGAACGGACGACCGATCAGTTGCAGGCCGAGCGGCAATCCCTGCGCATCCTTGCCCGCAGGTACTGCGATGCCGGGCAGTCCCGCCATGTTCACCGTCACGGTGAAAATGTCGTTGAGATACATCTCGATCGGATCAGCAGACCCCTTTTCGCCGATGCCGAACGCGGCCGACGGTGTCGCGGGCGTCAGGATCGCGTTGATGCCTTTCGCAAACACGTCCTCGAAGTCTTTCTTGATGAGGGTGCGAACCTTCTGCGCGCGCAGATAATAAGCGTCGTAGTAACCCGCCGACAAAACGTAAGTGCCGATCATGATCCGCCGTTGCACTTCGGGACCGAAACCAGCCGCGCGGGTATTCTCGTACATTTCGGCGATGTTCTTGCCATTGACGCGCGCGCCGTAGCGCACGCCATCATAACGCGCCAAATTCGACGAGGCTTCGGCAGGTGCCACGACATAATAAGCCGGTAGCGCGTATTTTGTGTGCGGCAGTGAAATCTCGACAAGCTCCGCGCCCGCCGCCTTCAGCCACTCGGCACCTTTGCTCCAAAGCTGTTCAATTTCCTTCGACATGCCGTCGATGCGGTATTCCTTTGGAATACCGATTTTCATGCCCTTCACGGATTTGCCGACGGCCGCTTCATAATCCGGCACAGGCACATTCACCGATGTCGTGTCCTTCGGATCGTGCCCCGCCATCGCGCGCATCAGGATCGACGTATCGCGCACGGTGCGCGCAAACGGTCCCGCCTGATCGAGCGACGAGGCGAATGCGACGATGCCCCAGCGCGAACAGCGGCCGTATGTGGGTTTAATGCCGACGATGCCGGTGAACGCCGCAGGCTGGCGGATCGAACCGCCGGTGTCAGTACCGGTCGCCCCGAAGCATAATCCTGCCGCCACCGCCGATGCAGAGCCGCCCGACGAGCCGCCGGGGACGAGCTTCACGTCCGAGCCTTCGCGCCGCCACGGGTTGACGACATTGCCGAATGCGCTTGTCTCGTTCGACGAGCCCATCGCAAATTCATCGCAGTTGAGTTTGCCGAGCATGACCGCGCCATCGCGCCACAACTGCGAGGTCACGGTGGATTCATATTGCGGCTTGAAGTCGCCCAAAATTTTCGAGCATGCCGTCGTGCGCACATCTTGCGTCGCGAACAGATCCTTGATGCCGAGCGGAATACCAGCCAGCGGCCCAACTTCGCCTTTCGCAATCTTCGCGTCGACTGCTTTGGCCTGTGTCCGCGCCTGCTCCGGCGTTTCCATGACAAAAGCATTGAGCACACGCGCCTTCTCCATCGCGGCGAGATGCGCGTCCGTCAATTCAAGCGATGTGAAGGTTTTCGCCGCGATGCCTTTGCGAGCATCGGCCAGCGTCATGGAAGTCAGATCGGTCATTCGTCAATCGCGTCACATTTGAAGGGAGATTTATTCTTGAATTTCTCGGCGTCGGATTTCTGCAATTCGTCCATCAGCATATCCATCGCCTTGTCGGGATCGGGTTCCTTGCCGGCACGCTCCAGCGCGTCGAGATATTCGAGATATTTCGCGTAGGAGTTTTCGTCCTCGCATAAAAGGCACATGGCATTCGCCTTTCGAACTATTCGACGACTTTCGGCACCAGGAAGAAATGATCCTGCGTCACGGGCGCATTGGCCAAAACCTTGTCGGGAATTTCGCCGTCATTGACCACGTCATGCCGCTTTTTCATCTCCATCGGCGTCACCGACGTCATCGGCTCGACACCATCGACATTGACCTCGGACAATTGCTCGACGAAGGCCAGCATGGCGTTCAGTTCGCCCTGCAGATGCGCGACTTCGTCTTCCTTGACGGCAATGCGCGCAAGGTGCGCGATCCGGCGGACGGTGGCGGCATCGACTGACATTATATGAGGCTCCGGGGCGTTGCCCTGTTGAGCAAGCCATATAGCAGACGGCGCTTTTGCGCCGCAACCGCGCAAAACCTTGCATGGCTCAGGGAACGGCTACCGGGCCAGTTTCTTGAGGCAATCCAGCGCTTCGGCGGCCAGCTGGCGGGTCAATTCGGCGGCGCCCAGATCGCGG
>JAPLPA010000397.1:5132-5890 GCA_026400415.1 Afipia sp.
CTTGTCCGGCCCAGAGGTTGGTGAAATCGGTCCGCCCGAGCTTTTCGGCGGCGGCTTTCAACGGGACAAGCGCAGTGGCGGCGTGAGGGAACGCGGGCGCGTCAGGCGATACCGGACCAACTTCCTTCATCAGGCGATTGGCGACACCGCGTGCCGGTCGCCCGGTCATCACATTGGTGATGACGGTGGAGTCGTCGCTCGCATCCGCCAGCGCCTTGCGCCCGCCGTCGGTCACTTTCGATTCCGGCGTGTGCAGATATGCCGTACCGATCTGCACGCCGGACGCACCGAGCGCAAACGCAGCCGCGATCCCGCGTCCGTCTGCAATACCGCCCGCCGCGATCACCGGCACACGCACCGCATCGACGACCTGCGGCACCAGCGCGAAAGTCCCCGGCTGATTGGCGATGCTATCGGTGAGAAACATGCCGCGATGACCGCCCGCTTCTGAGCCCTGGGCGATGATCGCGTCCGCACCGTTTTGTTCGAGCCACACGGCTTCCTTGACGATCGTCGCCGACGAAATCACGACGCAGCCTGCCGCCTTCACACGCTTCATTGTCGCCTTGTCCGGCAGTCCGAAGTGAAAACTGACGACTTCCGGCTTCAATTCCTCAACCAGCGCGCACATCTCCTCACCGAACGGCGCGCGATTTGCGGCGTTGATTTGCGCGGCGGGATCAAGACCCAACTCCTTAAAGTAAGGTGCCAGACGCTTGCGCCAGATCGCCTCGCGCTCGGCGTCGGCATCGACGGCC
>JAPLPA010000445.1 GCA_026400415.1 Afipia sp.
TCAGGATGACCTGGCGTGATTGATCCGAGTTGGCGAAAATTCTTGATCTGCTCGATCGTCATCGTTTTGTTGCCGGTGAGATACAGCAGTGCGTAGAGCAACATCGAACCGTGACCAGCCGACAAAACGAAGCGATCGCGGTCAAACCACTTTGTATCGCTGGCGTCGAATTTCAGGAACTGTGTGAACAGCACGGTGGCAACATCAGCCGCGCCCATCGGCAGACCTGGATGACCTGAATTCGCTTTTTGCACGGCGTCCATCGCAAGTGCGCGGATCGCATTAGCCATACGGGACGGATCGACGTGCGTTGCCATGAAGGTTCTGCCTTAATTCGCTGGTGGTGAAAGCCAGTGCCGATAGGGAATCGGCGGCGGTCTTGCAAAAGGCCCCTAAGTGCGGGTGGATAGCATCTGGTTCCGGTGAGTCCAAGGGCACCAAGCCCGCTGTGCGCACCCACTTTCGCTTAGCGGTGCATAGCTTGGAGCCGGCGTTGCGCTCCGCTCCCGTCGGCCCTAAATTTATTTGACTAAATGCCTGCCGGTTCGCAGCTTTTGCGCGGCCGGACGGAACAAAAAAAGGCAGATGTTCCGCCATGACCGATCGCAATGCCAACGGTTTTGTCCATCTGGAGTCTGCGGCCGCAGGTCAGAGCGACATCGAACTCGCCACGCGGCGGCTGGCGGCGGCACTCGACGCGCTCGAGAGTGCGGTCGAGCGGCGCAGCGACACGGACCGCGCAGAAGATGAACTCGCGGCGCGAAAATCGCCGAGCGTCTCGACGTTGCCATCGATACCATCCGCTCCGTCATCGAAACCGGAGACTCAACATGAGTCACGTCAACGTCACGATCAACGGACGTCAATATCGCATGGCGTGTGAGGAGGGTCAGGAATCGCGTTTGCTGCGCCTTGCCGAAAATCTTGAAACCCGCGTCGTCAGCTTGCGCGGCAAGTTCGGAGAGATCGGCGACCAGCGGTTGACCGTGATGGCCGCTCTTACGGTGGCCGATGAACTGGTCGACGCTGGAGCCCGCATTCGTGCGCTCGAAGAGGAAATCATCGCGTTGCGCGAAGTGCGCGTTACGGCGTCCGATCGCGCGCGCGCGACCCAGACGGCGGTGGCCAATGCGCTCAATTCCGCTTCGGACCGGATCGAGAAGATGACGCAGGCGCTCAACCGGCCGGCGCGGGGCGGCATTGCGATCGGTTAATTGCGCTTCAGCGCTGGCGGCGGGGCCCATTCGCCATTACATTGGTCTGGCGAGGCTGCGTCGCGCGTCAGAAGCCAATATATCTCCGGGGCCTTATCGATCCTTACGGGAACTGTCCCTGGCCGAGTCCGTGGATTCGGACACACGGTGCCCACCTACTTTCGTAGGTGCTCCGGGATCGAGTGCTTCAACGGCCATCGCGGCTTCGCACTTTTATCTTGAAGACAGAAATCGTTTGATGTCCGCGTTCGCCGCGGACATTTTCTATCTCTATCTCGGAAGGCGATGGTACGAATGAGCGATCTTGTCGCAGCAAGCAACGCTCACAAGGATCAGCTTCGCAGCCGTGCGTTGAGCCGTCGCGACCTCCTGACTGTCGAGCAGCGAGTTGCCGCCGCCGAAGCCATCGCGACAACGCCGATCCATCTGGAGATTGCGCCGGGAACGATTGTTGCCGGATATTCTCCGATCAACAGTGAGATTGATCCATTTCCGCTGATGCGTTCGCTTGAAAAAATGGGCGCGGAATTGGCGTTGCCTGTCATCGTCAAGCGCGATCATCCATTGATCTTCAGATCATGGTCGCCGGACGAAGGACTTGTGCGCGGAAGCTACGGAATTTTTCAGCCCTCTTCCGACGCGCCGGATGTCGATCCCGACATCGTGCTGGTTCCACTTGCGGCATATGACCGGGCAGGTCATCGCATCGGATACGGCCGTGGATATTATGACCGCACATTGCACCAATTGCGGGCCATGAAGAAAATGACCGTCATCGGAATAGCATTTGCGGTGCAGGAAATCGAAATCGTGCCTGCGTTGCCCCACGACGAACAGCTCGATTGTGTGCTAACGGAGCGCGAGTTGGTCGATCTTCGGAGAGTGTAAGTGCGTATTCTGTTTGTCGGAGATGTTGTCGGGCGCAGCGGACGAAGCGCTATTGCGGAAACATTGCCGGGTCTGATCCGCGACTGGAAACTTGAACTGGTCGTGGTCAACGGAGAGAATGCGGCAGGCGGCTTCGGCATTACGGAAGTCATCTATCAGGAATTGCTGGACGCGGGTGCCGACGCCATCACGCTGGGCAATCATTCCTGGGATCAGCGCGAGGCGTTGGTTTTTATCGAGCGTGCGCCGAAACTCATTCGTCCGGTGAATTTTCCGGCGGGGACGCCGGGCCGGGGCGCAGCGCTCGTCGAAACCAAGACCGGAAAGCGTGCACTGGTGGTGAATGGTATCGGTCGCATCTTCATGCAGCCGTTCGACGATCCGTTTACGACTATCGATCGCGAGTTGAACGCTTGTCCGTTGCGAGAGGCGGCGGATGCGGTGGTCGTGGATTTTCACGCCGAAGCATCAAGTGAAAAGCAGGCCATGGGCTATTACTGCGACGGTCGCGCGAGCCTCGTGGTGGGAACGCACACGCATGTGCCGACATCGGATCATCGCATCTTGCCCGGCGGCACGGCTTACATGACCGACGCCGGAATGACTGGCGATTACCAGTCGGTTATCGGCATGCAGCGCGAAGATCCGATTGGGCGTTTTCTTCGCGGCTATCCTGCCGGACGGTTCGAGCCTGCGGAAGGTGTCGCGACACTCAGCGGTATCGCCGTCGAGACCGATGACAGGACGGGTCTCGCATTACGCGTGGCGCCGGTGCGCATCGGCCCAATATTAGGCCGTGCAGTGCCTGACTTTTGGTAATTAGATCTTGTAGGCGGTGCGGAAACCGCGCCAATGGCGGCCATTCACGCGGATCGGTACGTCGATCTCGCGCATCATCACGGTCTTCCCGTTGCCCATGTCGCGCGCGTAGCTCTGAATCAGATAAGAGCGGATGTTACGGCCGGCAGCGAGGCCTGCGGCATCATTGAAGATGCGGCGGTTGCGGCAGTTGGCGGTATTGAAGGTCACGTCGCCGGGCCGCTGTGCCTGCGAATAGATTTTGTTGTGAACCGGCAAATATCCGTTGCGATCGATGCAGACACTGAAGGCAAGGCGATTGTCGCGCGCGAGAAACGCTTCCTGAAATTCTGGCAGTGTGCGGTCGGCCCAGTCGAGCATGCGGTTGCGATGCTGGATCGGCTGCGTGCCTTCGATCTCGATGTAGTTTTCGTCAAAAATATCGTCGATGCTGATATCGCCGCGCGCGACAGCGCTCTCGAAAATTTTTGTCATCGCATCGCCGGCTTCCATCGCGCGAGTGACCAATTCGGTGTTTTCGTCGTGAATGCTCCAGACCTTGTCCTCAATGCGCTCATTCAGCATGGCATCTGCGTTGATGAATTGAGCGCGGGCACCGGCTGAACTGCGTTCGGTGGCTCGAATCTCGCACGCACCGATCTCCTGTAGTGTCGCCTTCAGCGTTTCATTCAGAGCGATCGATTCGGCATTCGGTCCGCCGATGAGAATGCCATCCAGCGATATTTCAAAAACCTCGGCCTTGATCGACGACGATCGCGTTGCGATCTCGATCTGCAGCCGACACGGCATCCGCTCTGCTTTGCGCTCGGCGCGCTCGTCCTTGCGTAACAGCACCGCGCAGCGCGTCTTGAGTTTTTCGGCGAACATCGTCACGGCTTTGCCCGCCTGGGCAACGTTTTCACCGTGGGCTTCCGCTTCCTTGGTGGCGCTGTCGATTTCGGCGCTGCTTGTGCTCACCGAGACGATGAATTGCGAGGCGGAAGCTGCGTTCTGCGTCATCTCGCCGGTTGTCTCATTCTGTTCGGCAACCGCGCCATTGACGTGCTCGAACACGGGCTTGATGGCGTCGATCGCTTTAGTAATGCGATGCACGGCGTCGAACGACGTCGCCGCGCCTTCCTGCAATGCGTCGATCTTCTTCTTGATTTCTTCTGTTGCGCTTTGCGTTTGAACGGCAAGGGCTTTGACTTCGGACGCGACGACCGCAAATCCTTTGCCGGCAGCTCCGGCGCGTGCGGCTTCGATGGTCGAGTTCAACGCCAGCAAGGTGGTCTGCTTGGCGATACTTGCGATCAAGTTGACGACGTTTCCGATCGCAGCGGAGGACTCGCGCAAACGTTCGACGTTAAGGCTCGCCTCCCGTGCCGCCGCACTGGCCTCATCGGCAAGCTTGCTGGCATCGCGAACCTGTGCGCCGATGCCGTAAGCAGACTGCGTGAATTTTTCGGCAGCCTGCGAGAATGTTTCGGCCGTCATATGTGCGTCGCCGGAACGCTCAGTCAGTGCTTCGGTGCGGTGGCGAATGGTGGACAGTGTCGTTGCGGTCGATTGTGCGCCGGTAGCGACCGAGTTGGCGGCGCGTTCGAGTTGGCGGACCATCGCGACGAGTTCAAGTTCGAGCAGTTCGAGAATTTCGCGGGCTGAATCGTCGACCGGAACCGCCGGAATCTGTTGGGCAACCACAGGTGCGACGGCGATCTCAGCCTCGGGTACGGCCTGCTCAGGCAAGCGTTTGCGAAAAAGACCGAAGGCCATTGGGAATCTCTGGACGAGGAATGACAGGCGCGGAGTCTCTCATCCCGGCGTGAATTCATGGTTAATGCCTACCGCCTCAAATTGGGTGTTTTCCCATACCCGTGTACCAAAAACGCCGCTGTGGCTTTGATTTTGCCGGCTGCGGGCCTATAAAACCGCCCCGCTGGCACAT
>JAPLPA010000011.1 GCA_026400415.1 Afipia sp.
GACGCAATCTCACTCGCATCCATCAGGCGCGGATCGTCGTATTTTCGCATGCCGCGTGGATCGGAATAGACGATTTGGCGCACGCTCGGGATCGCATCGGCAAGTTCAAGCAATTTATCGACCTGCTCTTCGTCCTCGCAGAAAACGATTTTCGCTTCGCCGTAAGTGAGCAGATATTTCACCTCGTCGGCGAGAGATTCGCGGTACATGCCGAGCGACATCGCGCCGATGGCGTGTGCTGCGATTTCAGCTGCGACCCAATCGGGCCGGTTGTCGCCTATAATTGCGACGACATCGCCGCGCTTGAGGCCCAGTTCGATCATGCCGAGCGCGAAATCCCGGACGCGGGTTTGATAGTCGTTCCACGTGAATGTGCGCCAGAGTCCGAAATCCTTTTCGCGCAGCGCAATCTCGCGGCCATGCTCCTTCGCATTGAGACGGAGCATTTTCGGAAACGTGTCGGCTTGGGCAGCGCGTGCGGCGTAGTCGATCATGCAATGGCCTCCGCTTTCGCGGGCTTGTCGTCAGGATCGGTCAGCACCTCGTCGACTTCTCCGAGATAAGCGCGTTTGACATGCGGGTCGGACAGCACGTCGGCGGGAAGTCCTTCGGCGATCTTCTTGCCAAAATCCAGCACGGTGATGCGGTGTGAAATATCCATCACCACGCCCATGTCGTGCTCGATCATCATGACCGTCATTTCGAACTCTTCATTCAGATCGACGATGTAACGCGCCATGTCTTCCTTCTCCTCGAAATTCATGCCGGCCATCGGCTCGTCGAGAAGGATGAGATTGGGCTCCAGCGCCATCGCGCGGGCGAGTTCGACGCGCTTGCGCAGACCGTAGGGCAGGGTACCGGCGACAGCCTTGCGCACCGACTGCAGATCGAGGAAGTCGATAATCTCCTCGACCTTGCGGCGGTGTTCGAGTTCCTCGCGCCGCGCGCCAAGCCAATAGAGCGAGCCGGTGATGAAGTTGTTCTTCAACAAATGGTGCCGCCCGACCATGATGTTGTCGAGCACGCTCATGTGGTGGAACAAAGCAAGGTTCTGGAATGTGCGTCCGATGCCAAGCGAGGCGCGGGCATTCGGCTTCATGCCGGTGATGTCGCTGCCCTCGTAAAACAAGCTGCCTTCGGTCGGCGTGTAGCGGCCCGAAACGCAGTTCACGATGGAGGTTTTGCCGGCGCCGTTGGGGCCGATGATCGAGAACAGTTCGCCCTTGTTCACGGCGAAGCTCACGTCGGTCAGCGCGCGCACGCCGCCGAAACGCAACGAAACTCCCCGGACCTCTAACGCAACCGTCACTCAAATCCTCCCGGATACGACGCTTGGCGCGCTCTTTATCTTGGGTGGGCTACCACTGCGCCGATCCTACAACGACCGATCTGGGTAAGCCATTCTACTATTGGTGTTTTGCGCCCTATGCGAAATTGACGCAGTTGTCATTAGGGCAAAGCGATGCTTTGAAATGTCTTGAGCCTTACAATTCGCAGAGCAAATCCTATCGGCGCGCGGTATACCAAGAGTGCGACTACCGCAACGCAACATTCACGACACAAGGCCACGGTCGAAGAGTTCATGATTGCCGCAGATCATCTGAAACGCATCGCGGCCTGGTCACGCGACCTGAATGAGCGAGACATCGACATCGCGCGCGCCGGAATCGTCGAAAAATCGTTCAGCGCGAATGAATTCATCTGCATGCATGGCGACCAGTTCGAATACTGGATCGGCGTTGTGACGGGACTTGTCCGGGTGGGCAATGTATCGCGGGATGGAAAGGCCTTCAGTTTCACCGGCGTCACGGCCGGTGCGTGGTTCGGCGAGGGAACCGTGCTCAAAAACGAAACGCGGCGCTATGATGTGGTTGCCTTGCGCGACACCCGGCTGGCGCTGATGGACCGCGCTACCTTTTTCAAGTTGCTTGAGAACAGTGTCAGCTTCAATCGGTTTTTGATCGGTTTGCTGAACGAGCGTCTTGGGCAATTCATGGGGTTGCTGGAACACGGCCGCACGCTCGATACGACCGCGCGCGTCGCGCGCTGTATCGCGTCGCTGTTCAATCCGATCCTTTATCCCGATTTGACCCGCTATCTGGAAATCACGCAGGAGGAACTCGGAGCGATTTCCGGCATTTCGCGTCAGAATGCCAACCGCTCGCTCAACACGCTCGCGCAGGAAGGCCTGCTTCGGCTCGACTATGGCGGCGTGACTATTCTGGATCTTGAGAAACTGCGCAGTTACGGGGATTGAATCAAAGCGTTTTCGAGCGAAGTGGAAACCGGTTCGCGTGAAGAAAACGCGTCAGCAAATCAAACTTCCAGCCATTCCTTGCGAACCTGTTGATTGGCCTTGAGATTGTCGGGAGTGCCCTCAAATACGATCTTGCCGTGACCCA
>JAPLPA010000533.1 GCA_026400415.1 Afipia sp.
CACCAGCCAGGGTACAAACGGAATTTCACTGACCAATCTCAAGTTCGACGGAGGCAGCATCAAGCTCGCGGAACGGCGCGGCCTCATTCATTTGCTCAACAGTCTCGATATTCGGATTCACGATTGCGAGATCGTCGGGAGCGGCGGGAGCGCCATCTGGCTCGAAGGCGTTGCAGGCGAAGTACGCGGCAATATCATCCGCAAGACCGCGGTGACCGGTCTGGTGTCGTTCGACGCGCTCGGATTGCTCGTAGCGCAAAACACCATTCAGGGCACTTCCGACAATGGCATCGAAATCCTGCGCAACGCGGTCGGCGACGATGGCACGATCGTGGTCAATAATCGCATCGAAGACATCAAGGCTGGTCCGGGTGGCTCTGGCCAATATGGCAATGCCATCAACGCATTCCGCGCTGGGAATGTCATCGTCAGCGGCAACCGGATCAGCAATTGCGATTATTCCGGCGTGCGCGGCAACTCAGCCTCGAACATCCAGATCACAGGAAACAGCATCAGCAATGTGCGCGAAGTCGCACTGTATTCGGAATTCGCGTTCGAAGGCGCCATCATTGCCAATAACACCGTAGACATTTGTGCAGTGGGCGTATCCGTCGCAAACTTCAACGAGGGCGGACGCATCGCAGTCGTTCAGGGAAACATCATCCGCAACATCCTGCCAAAGCGGCCCATCGGCACCGCGCCGGATGACGATGCAGGCATCGGCATTGTGATTGAGGCGGATGCCGCAGTCACAGGCAATGTCATCGAAAATGCACCGTCGTTCGGCATCGTAGCGGGTTGGGGAAAATATCTGCGCGATGTGGCCATCACCGGCAACGTTGTGCGCAACGCCTTCATTGGCATCGGCGTCTCGGTGGTGCCCGGAGCAGGCACGGCGCTGGTCAACAACAATTTGATTTCAGGATCGGCGCGCAGCGCAATTGTCGGGCTCGATCACGCCAAGGCCATCACCGGCGAACTCGGAAATGACACCGCATCACGATTTGCGCAGATCGTCTTCGGTGGCAACGCCATCCGCTGACACATCGGCGTCTCGCAAGTCTTCTTCCATCGGCGCGACGTCGGCTTCTACGGTTTTATCCAGGACCGGATCCGGCGGTGCGAGGGCTTCCCACCTCTTGAGCGTGGCACGCGCTTCCTGCACCATTTGCAGGAAGCTGGCTTCTTCGTGATAAAGTTTCCAACGGCCGCTTTGATAGAGCTCAACCAAATGATCCAGTCTGCGCGAGGCGAGAACCCGCCAGCGCGCAATAAGACTGTTTCCACGCTCATTATCGATTTCGCCGGGCATACGAAAATCCGCGGACTTAAAATAACTTCAGTCAAAATACCGGCCAACGTTAAGAGGCCGCAGGTTGCTCCGCCAGATCAAACCAGCGGCAAACCGCAATAATTCTATCATGCCGCCCATTGAAAAACGGGCGTCTGCCGTGGCCGACCCTCAGGCCGACCACGGATATTCGATCAGCGAACCTGTAGCTTGATCGCGGCACGGAAGGATGCTCGCGATCCTTCAGCGGATGGCTGAGGCGGCCCGCCCACTGCGGCATTGCCGCTGTTCGTGACACCGGCAATGGCCGCAGGCTTCGGAGCGCCCGCTGCTTCAACCACAATCGAACGTGCAACCGCATTGGTGTAATTCGGCACCGGCGTGAACTGATCCTTCTTGAAGTCATGCTGGATCTGATCTCCGCCATTGGGCAGCGCCGCGCAAACCGCAGTCACCGTCTCGACGCCGGGATCTTTCATGCGGAATTTGAACGGCGCAGCCGCTCCGGGGAAGAGAACCGGAACACCGGCACGAACGCGGCTGTCCTGCTGGAACGCATTTGGCAGCAGCACGGTGCCGACGCCCTTTTCGTCGATGTCAGTGATGGTCAGGAAACAATCGCGCGGTGCAACGATCGTGAACACCGGCGCATCGCCCACCTTGTAGCTATCCTGATCCGACGTCAGCGACAGATCGTCCTTGTTGCCGAGCGGCTTGGTCAGAGCCGGCGCCGGCTTGGCACCCGCAATCTTGACGATCTGAAGATCGGTGA
>JAPLPA010000232.1:0-11944 GCA_026400415.1 Afipia sp.
TACGGCGTGATGGGCCAAATGCAACGTGAGGAAGGTGCGCGTAAAACTCGACGCGGACTTGCTGGCGTAATTCGCGACGGACGTAGTGCCGGTGGACGTGCTTACGGATATCGACCCGTTGCTGGCCAGCCGGGCAAACTAGAAATCGTGCAACCAGAGGCAGAAGTAGTACGTGAGATTTTTGCAGCTTATGTTGCTGGCGCAACTCCTCGCACAATTGCGTCAACACTAAACTCGCGAAACATATCCCCGCCACGTGGTGCAAGATGGAATGCCTCGACAATTAATGGCAACGCGCAAAGGGGTAACGGTCTACTCCGCAATCCGATCTATTCTGGCAAGCAGGTCTGGAATCGAGTTCGAATGATAAAGGACCCTTCGACGGGAAAACGTATTTCACGAATAAACCCTGTTTCGGAAATACAGTCCGTGGACGCGTCGCACCTCCGAATTGTGGACCAAACTTTATTTGAGCAAGCGGCAGATCGCCTTGCATCGACCGGTGGGTTGCACGCTCGTCAGACACCAAGATCGAGGCGGCTTTTATCCGGTCTGTTGAAATGCGGAAGCTGCGGTGGCGCAATGTCAATTATCGGTTCTGACAAGAGCGGGCCAAGAATTCAGTGTAGTGGCTATAAAGAATCTGGCTGCTGCAGCAACGCTTCTCGCTTTTACATTCAGAAAATCGAACAGTTGGTAGTTGATGCGCTGCGCATTCAGCTTAAAAAGCCAAAGCTGATTGAAGAGTATGTGAAGGCTTATCGGGAAGAACGAAATCGTTTAGAAAAAGAAGCCCGGAACAAACGCGGCGCGTTAGATCGGGAATTCGCCAAAGCCACTTCTGAGATTCAGCGTATCGTGGGCAGCATTGCCAAGGGTGTCATCACTGACGAGGAAGCCGGTCAGGCGCTCGCGCCTCTTCGCGCCAAATTATCTCAGATCGAATTGGATTTAGCTTCTGCGGCCACGGACACCAAGGTCGTGGAACTACATCCACAGGCGGTTAAACGCTTTCGTGAAAACTTGGAAGCATTGGCCGTTATCGTGGCCAGCAAAAGCGACTTGCCCGACTTGGAAATAAGCAACACCTTTAGGGCGCTGGTAGAAGGCGTTGTGGTTCAGCCCCGTAAGGCGGGTGAAGAGTATCAGGTCAACATTCGGGGATATTTGGCCAGTCTAATGGGTATCGATCAGTCGGCTTTAGTAGTGGTAGCGAGAGAGGGACTCGAACCCCCGACCCCAGGATTATGATTCCCGTGCTCTAACCAGCTGAGCTACCTCGCCAAATGCCCGTTGCCGTTTTTGCTCAAAAGGGCTGCGAACCGGCGGCATATAAGAAGTCACCCAAATGCCTGTCAAGCAACGACGGGCCCTGAGATCCACTCATTTCGGACGGATTGACGGATCGCCGCCATGGCTGCCGGGCGGCGGAATGACCGGCATCTTGCCGACGTTCGGGGCGGGCGTGTGCATCTGTGGATCGACATCCGCAGGCGGGCAAAGTACGCCGTCGGACTTTGCGAGTTTGTCGCCTAGCGGCTCGGTCGCCTGTCCAGTGGTAGAATTGCCGCGCGGCGCGATCGTGCCGTCATTCGGGACGGCTTGCGTCGGCGCACAGTTCTGAGAACCGCGCGCGGTGTTGGACGGCGCTGTTTCGGCCGATGGCGTCGCGGAAGTTGGCGAAGCCTGTGCAAATGCGACTGCCGGAATTGCTGCAATCATCGCAATCAAAGAGATCGATAGTTTTGTGTTCATAAGAACAGAACGGCTTCAATCCGCAGATGTTCCCTGTGGCGAATTCCCTCGTTAGGTCTTTCGGTAACGGATCAGCGAAAAATGCCCCATTGGCGGCATAGGACGGCGCTCGATCAACACAGCGCCGCCATGTTTTGCCGACCAGTTCGTCAGCCGCTCCCAAGGAAATTCCGGACGCCAGCCAAGACGGCGCGCAAGCGGCGCAAAGCAAAGTTCGAAAATTTTACGCGGACCGCTTTCGGCACCGATGTGATTGACCAGAATCAATTCACCGCCCGGTTTCAGGACGCGAATGAAGTCGTCGAGTGTAGCCTCTGGGTCCGGTACCGCCGTGATGACGTACTGCGCCACGACCGCGTCGAATGCATTGTCAGGAAATGCGAGGTTCTTCGCGTCCATGACCGAAAGCGTTTCGACATTGGTGAGATTGAATGCGCGCACGCGCTCCTGTGCCTTGCGCAACATCGGCTCCGAAATATCGACACCGTGAAGTTTGGTGGTCCGCGAATAATCAGACAGCGACAATCCGGTGCCGACGCCAACGTCGAGGATGCGGCCGCCAATAGTATCGGCCACCGCAATGGTGGATTTGCGTCCTTCGTCGAAGACCTTGCCGAACACAAGATCGTAGATAGGAGCCCACGCGGCATATGCCTTCGCCACTCCGGCGCGATTGATGTCTTCTGCCATGGGAGCTAACCGGCCATCTCGTTAACCGGCGAGCGCTTCGCGTGCGGCAGGAAGTCGGGGCGCAATTCGCGGCGACGCGCTCTTGATGAAACCGCCGCCCAATACGCGCGCCTGTCCCGACGGCGCATCGTAAAACACACATGCCTGTCCCGGCGATACGCCTTCTTCGCCATCTGCCAGTTCGACCACGTAATCGCCGTCGATCTGGCGCAGCAATGCAGGCCGCTGTGGCCGGGTGGAGCGAACCTTGACGAAAACCTCGAGACCGTTTCCGACCGCGCGACCAAGCGAGCCGTCACCGATCCAGTTAATGTCGCGCAGACAAATGCTATTGACGTTTAGCGCCTCGCGCGGTCCCACCACAACGCGGCGCGCATCCGCATCGAGTTGCACCACGTAAAGCGGCGCCGCCGACGCGATACCAATGCCGCGGCGCTGGCCGATCGTAAAATTGACGATACCGTTATGCTGGCCAAGAATTTTTCCGTCGAGATCGACGATGTCACCTGGAGCGAGTGCATTGGGCTTCAAGCGTTCGATCACTTCGGTGTAGCGACCGGTGGGAACAAAACAGATGTCCTGACTGTCGTGCTTGTCCGCAACCGACAAACCAAAGCGGCGAGCGAGGTCGCGCGTCTGCGCCTTCGTCATATCGCCCAGAGGAAAACGTACATCGGCCAGTTGATCCGGCGTCGTCGCAAACAGGAAATAACTTTGATCGCGCTCCGCGTCCGCAGCGCATACGAGTGAGCGCGACCCGTCGGTAAGCCGTCGTGAGGCGACATAATGTCCGGTGGCGAGCGCTTTCGCGCCGAGTTCCCGCGCTGTGCTAAGTAGGTCGCGAAACTTGATCGAACGATTGCATTCGATGCAAGGCACCGGAGTTTCGCCCTGAACATAGCTCGCGGCAAAGCTTTCAATCACGGATTCACGAAAACGGCTCTCATAATCCAGTACGTAATGCGGAATCCCAATGCGCGCCGCAACATCGCGCGCGTCGTGAATGTCCTGCCCCGCGCAACAGGCACCCTTGCGATGCGTCGCCGCGCCATGATCGTAAAGTTGCAACGTGACACCGACGACGTCGTAGCCTTCTGCCTTCAGCAGCGCAGCCGTCGTCGAGGAATCGACACCGCCCGACATGGCGACGACGACCCGCGTGTCTTCCGGGCGACCCTCGAGGTCGAGGCTATTGAGCATGGTTCAGCCAATTCCGGTTGCAGCGGTAGCAAGCCACCAACAACCCGCAGTCTCAAATGATGCCCTTTATTATAGAGGCGCTCCCCGCGAGGCAATCGGCGCTTAACTGCCCGGAAAGGCGGGCAAATCTTGCCGCAGGGCAGAAACGCGCCGGTTGAAAGCAATGAAAATTCCTTCCGCGCGAAACTTAAGCCATTGAAAAATATGCATTATTTCAACGACGTTCGCTGGCCCGGTCCTTGCTGATGTTGTCTTGCGTATCATCGTGAAAGGCCACCCGTGTTCCGAGTCAGCCCAGAAGCAGCCGCCTCCGCAGCCACATTTAACGCGCGGTCCAAGCAAGCTCGACCTCAGCCGTCCCAATCCGACGGCTTTTCAGCGTTGGTCGACAGCAATGCGTCGGAAAATCAACGGGACGCGACCTCGCCTCAGGATACGCAGACCCAACGACTCGATGGCGGCGATACCCCGCCGAAGACCGATAATCGGCCGGATACACGATCTGACAATCAAGCGGACGGAAAGAGCGGAGAGGCACTCGACACCGCCAGATCGGACGCCAATCCCGATTCCAAGCCCAGCGCCGGGCAGGGCGTAAAAACCAATTCCAAATCGGACGCCAAGTCCGACGCCAAGACGAGTACAAAGGCTAACGCGAAGGCCGACGCCAAGGCTGACCCGTCCAGCACCGACTCCGCGACTGTGAACACCGCAACAACCGCCGAGGAAGCTGCAGCGCAAGCAATCGCTGCCGCCGGCAAGGTCGATATTTCCGCTGAAGCCAAGGTCATCAGCAAAGCCAAAGACGCCGATACAATCGACGCCGCGACGCCGGTCATCACCGCTGTTTTGACCGATGCCGCAGCGGTCATCGCAGTAGCGATTCCAGTCGCAGCGGCGACCGATGCTCAGATGACGACGCCGTCAGCCACGACCGACACGCAAATCGCCGGTATCAAAATTCCGTCCAACCAATCCGCAGCAACGGCTACGACTTTGGCAACCATTGCGGCATCAGTTGCGGCGACGGCGGAGGCCAAAGGCACCGCGAATCCAGACGCTTCAGCAGCCCCGGCAATTTCAACAGCACCTTCGGCGAATAGTCCGGCTGTCGCGACCGACGCCATCACGACTGCAACGGACGCCACTATCGCAACGACCGCCGACGATGCGGCAAAGACGGCGGCGGCTAAAACTCTCGTGAAACCGCTCGCCGCTGGCGAAGTGGCATCGCCAGACGTGGAAACGGCAGCCGCTGAAACCGCAACAGGCCAGCCAATCTCGCCTGCCAAACCGAAGGCCGCGCCTGTCTCCGCAAAAGCCGACAAGTCCGAACTCGCCGAGACCGATACCCAAGCAGCCGCTTCATCTGCGTCCTCGCAGCCCGGCCAGACTGCGGAGGTTAAAGCCCCTCGCGGTGCCGAGCCCACCAAAGGCGACAGCGAGAAGTCTGCGGCACCCGCCGACAAGTCCGGCGCGGCACCTTCCGACACCAAACAGGCAAATGCGCCAACGCCCGCAGCGCCTGCGCCTGTCGAGCATCATGCGCCCGCAGCCGCGCGGACCGCTCCTATTGATTTGAGCCTGCAGCCGGTTCAGACCCAGCAAACCCAGCCATTACAGATCCAAACGCAAAATCTCACCGTAACCGCCGCAACGCAGCTCAATACGGCGCTCGCGAATACACCCGTACCCGTCAACGGCCTTGCGGTCGATATCGCACTGAAGGCAGCGGGCGGTAACAGCCGTTTTGAGATTCGCCTCGATCCCGCCGAACTTGGCCGCATCGACGTGCGCCTCGATGTAGACAAGCACGGGAACGTCACATCCCATTTGACTGTAGAGAAGCCTGCCACTCTCGACATGCTGCGCCAGGACGCTCCGAAATTGCAGCAAGCACTGCAAGACGCCGGACTGAAAACCGGCGACAGTGGACTTCAATTCAGCCTGCGTGATCAGTCGCAGGGCCGTCAGGACGACGGCAATTCAGGCCGCAATTCACAGCGCCTGATTATCAGCGAAGACGACACTGTGCCGGCGCAAATCGCCGGACAAACCTATGGCCGCGGGCTCGTATCGAGCAGCGGCGTCGACATCAGGATTTAAGGAGACAGTCATGGCCGTAGACGCAACCATGCCAACGACGGTGAAATCTGCCGCCGCGACGCCACCCGCGACCAGCGGCACCTCCACCAACACCACAAGCTCAACCTCAACCGCAGGTCTTGCGAGTAACTTCCAGACCTTCCTGACGCTGCTGACCACGCAGTTGCAGAACCAGAATCCGCTCGACCCGTTGGATACCAACCAGTTCACCGCGCAGCTCGTGCAATTTGCGCAAGTCGAGCAGCAGTTGAAGGCGAACGATCAGCTGACGTCGCTTGTGGCCTTGCAGAAAACCGCGCAATCGACACAAGCGCTGAACTTCGTAGGCTCGACAGTCGCGGTCGATGGCTCGACGGTGGCTTTCAACGGCTCCGCGACGTGGAATCTGAACGCCGCCAAGGACGCTAATGCAACCATCACGATTTCGAACTCCGCCGGCCAGGAAGTCTACAATGGCGGCTATTCGCTGAAGTCCGGCAATGCGAGCTTCGTGTGGGACGGTAAAGGCAATGACGGCACGCAATGGCCCGCAGGCAACTACAAGATGACTGTCAGCGCGAAAGACTCGCAGGGCCAGCCTGTAACGGTCTCGACCGAAATTCAGGGCGTTGTCGATTCTGTCGATCTCACAGCATCTCCTGCGCTGCTGTCGATGGGCGGCAACAACTACACAGTCGATCAGATCAAACGCGTCATTCGAGCGACCACGTCGTCATCGTCGTAACGCAAATCTCAAATGTGAATCAAATCTAAACCCGCTCTCGAACAAGAGCGGGTTATTCGCGTTCAAGGAGATTTGTATTGGACAGTTGAACTTAGGCAAATTTTAAGTCCAGCGGGGTACGTTGTTCCCGTGAGTTCGTTCCAAGTGTTCAGTTGTTTCGAGTTTGTGAGTACACCATGACAGAACCCCACCGCCCGAGAGTCAAGTACGTCATCGGGCCAGATGGCAGTCCGTTAACGATTGCCGATTTGCCAGCGCCCGGTACCAAACGTTGGGTTATCCGACGTAAGGCCGAGGTTGTTGCCGCCGTTCGCGGTGGTCTCCTCTCGCTTGAGGAAGCCTGCAGCCGCTATACGCTGACGGTCGACGAATTCCTGTCCTGGCAGTTCTCCATCGATCAGCACGGCCTTGCCGGTTTGCGCACCACGCGCATTCAGCAATACCGCCAGTAAGACCTTTTTCTTTCATTTAGACGATTTAACGAAAACCGGCCCCGCGACGGGAGGCCGGTTTTCAGTATTTGGCGATTTCTCGCCCGCCGTTAACCGGCGTTAACTATCTGGAAACCATACCTAGGCAATTCTTGCCCAGTCGGTGTTTCGCCGAATCTGGGGTTGGTTCGTTGCAGGGTCTGTTGGCATTTCTCAAAAGTCTGGGTGCGGCGCGAATGGCGGCCATGGCCGCCGTGACGCTCGCCCTTGTGGGCTTTTTCGGCTTCGTCATCATGCGCGTCACCACACCGCAGATGACCACCCTCTTCACCGATCTCAGTTATGAGGACTCCTCCGGCATCATCAAGGAGCTGGATCGTCAGGCAATCCCCTACGAATTGAAGAACGACGGCGCCATCGTCATGGTGCCGAAGGACAAAGTGACCCGGCTACGCATGAAGCTCGCCGAAGGCGGCCTGCCGAAAGGCGGAGGCGTCGGTTACGAGATTTTCGACAAATCCGACGCTCTCGGCTCGACCAGCTTCGTCCAGAACATTAATCATCTGCGCGCGCTGGAAGGCGAACTCGCTCGTACCATCAAGGGTATCGATCGTATTCAGGCCGCTCGTGTCCATCTCGTGCTGCCAGAACGTCCGCTTTTCTCGCGTGAGACGCCTGAACCTTCGGCGTCCATCGTGCTGCGCGTGCGCGGTCAGCTTGAGCCCGCTCAGGTCCGCGCGATTCGTCATATTGTTGCTTCCGCCGTCAACGGCATGAAGGCGCAGCGCGTCTCCATCGTGGACGAAACCGGGCAATTGCTCGCCAATGGCGGCGCGGATGCCAATTCGTCGGACGGCGCGACCGGCGATGAACGGCGCGCTTCATATGAAAAGCGGATGCGCGATCAGGTCGAGCAAATCGTCTCTTCGGTGGTCGGTTCGGGCCGCGCGCGCGTGCAACTCTCCGCCGACTTCGATTACAACAAAGTGACTCAGACCTCTGACAAGTTCGACCCCGAAGGCCGCGTGTTGCGATCCAGCCAGTCTCGCGAAGAATCCTCAGCCACAGCAAACGCAAATGACGGCCAGGTCACGGTCAATAACGAATTGCCCGGTAATCAAGCTGGCGGTGCGACATCGACGCCGAAAGACCAAAGCAAGAAGAGCGAGGAAATCAACAACTACGAGATTTCCCGCGTCACCAAGACCGAAGTGACCGAAGCCGGCCGTGTCAACCGCATTTCGGTCGCAGTGCTGGTGGACGGCAGCTACACCAAAAGCGACAAGGGCGAGGTGGTCTACGCTGCCCGCTCGAAGGAAGACCTGGATCGTATCGCGACCCTCGTCCGCTCCGCCATCGGCTTCGACCAGAACGCCGATGAGCCCTCGATCATCCCCGTGACGGAGTCGAAGGGCTTTCTCGGCATGTTCCAGTTCACCAAAGACGACATCATGTATTTCATCGAGTTGGGCGTCATGTCGCTGCTCGGCCTGATCGTGCTCTTGATGGTCGTGCGCCCGCTGCTCAAGCGCGTCCTTGCGGCCGACCCAGCGATGGCGAAGCCATCCGCATTGCCTGCGCCCGTCGAAGCCGCCGCGCCTAACGCAAATGCCCAGATCGGGCACAATGCGACATCGCAGATGATCGACGTTGCGCAGGTGCAAGGACAGGTTCACGCTCAATCCGTGCATCGCGTCGGCGAACTTGCCGAGCGCAATCCGACAGAGACCGCATCCATCATTCGTCAGTGGCTCACGGAACCGGCGTAACCGCACATGGCAACAACACCCGCTCTCACGCAGAACACCAACGACATCGCAGGCGTCGTCGCCACACTGGCAAGCCGTCAGGGCAACCGCGCACGCAGCAAGCCGATGAGCGGGCCAAAACGCGCTGCCATCATGATGCTGGCCCTCGGCGAGCAATATGGCGGCAAGGTCTGGGCGATGCTCGACGACGACGAAGTACGCGAGCTGTCGCTGGTCATGTCGAATCTCGGCACCATCGAGGCCGACGTGGTCGAGGATCTGCTGCTCGAATTCGTCTCGCGCATGTCGGCGTCGGGCGCGCTGATGGGAAATTTCGACGCTACCGAACGCCTGCTGCAACAATATCTTCCCGGCGAACGCGTCAGCGGCATCATGGACGAAATTCGCGGGCCTGCCGGCCGCAACATGTGGGAGAAGCTCTCCAACGTGCAGGAAGAGGTTCTCGCAAACTATCTCAAGAACGAATACCCGCAGACGATCGCGGTCGTGCTCTCAAAACTGAAACCCGAACACGCAGCCCGCGTGCTGGCGATCCTTCCCGAGGACATGGCGCTCGACGTGGTCGGCCGGATGTTGAAGATGGAAGCGGTCCAGAAAGAAGTCATTGAGCGCGTCGAGCAGACGCTGCGCACGGAATTCATGTCCAATCTCTCGCAGACCCGACGCCGCGACGCGCATGAGGTGATGGCCGAAATCTTCAACAATTTCGACCGTCAGACCGAAACCCGCTTCATTACCTCGCTGGAAGAAGACAACCGTGAATCCGCAGAGCGCATCAAGGCGCTGATGTTCACGTTCGACGATCTCGTCAAGCTCGACGCCGCCTCCGCGCAGACGCTGATGCGCCACGTCGACAAAGACAAGCTAGGCGTCGCGCTTAAAGGCGCCAATGATGCCGTGCGCCAGTTCTTTATGGGCAATATGTCGAGTCGCGCCGCAAAGATGTTGACTGATGATATGGCTGCCGCAGGCCCGGTTCGCCTGCGCGACGTGGACGAAGCACAGGCACTTCTGGTCAATCTTGCGAAGGATCTCGCCGCCAAGGGCGAAATCATGCTGCAGAAAAACCGCGCTGACGACGAGCTGGTGTACTGATGGGCGCACCCGCAAAATTCCTTTTCGATCTGGACTTCGCGGTCCCCGACGCTGCCAAGCAGCGCGCCGCAACTTCGGCCGAGATCGCCGCACAAGTCGCCGACGCGGAAACGCGCGGCTATCGCGAAGGTTTCGAGGCGGCACAGCACGAAGCCAAGATCGAAAGCGATCGACGTGCAGCGTTGGCGCTCGAAGAGATTGGCATTGCGATCAAGGGGATCGCCACCCGCTTTTCCGACATCGAGGGCCGCATGGAGACCGAGGCCGTCGATGTCGCGATGGCCGTCGCCCGCAAGCTCTGCAGCGAACTGATGGCTGCCGAGCCGCTGACCGAAGTGATGGCACTGGTACAGGACTGTTTCCGCCATCTGACATCGACCCCACATATCGTAGTGCGGATCAACGACGGGCTTTACGACGCCGCGCGCGAGCGTATCGAACAACTTGCCAAGCGCAGCGGTTTCGAAGGCAAGCTTGTCATTCTGGCCGAGCCGGACATCGAGACCGGTGACTGCAAAATCGAATGGGCCGATGGCGGCGTGACGCTCAACCGCGCATCCATTGAAATGAAGATCGACGAACTCGTCGGGCGCTATCTGGCAACCCGCAATGAGGCCGCGGAGTCCCCGGCCATGAGGACCGACCATGAGTGACACAGACAACAACGTCCCGCTTCCCGAATTGAACGCCGCCGACGTGCCGGCGATGGACGATCAGACAATGTACGCCGACGACGATCCGGGTACGCGCATCGCTTCCGATCTCGAGGCTGTGTTCGACGTTCCGGTTCAGGTCTCGGCGGTGCTGGGGCGTTCGCGAATGGACGTCGCCGAATTGCTCAAGCTCGGCCCCGGCACGGTGCTCGAACTCGACAGACGTGTTGGTGAGGCCATCGACATTTACGTCAACAACCGACTCGTCGCGCGCGGCGAAGTGGTTCTTGTCGAAGACAAGCTCGGCGTCACCATGACTGAAATCATCAAGGCGGAACGCGCCTAATTTAATTTGATAACCCGGCGTCGAAAATGATGCGGGCACAATAACAGGAGCAAACCATGCGGCTTCTCATCGTTGGTACCCTCAAGGGCCAGCTTACCACCGCAACCAAAATCGCCATGGACAACGGCGCGAGTGTCACGCACGCCGAAGATATCGAACAAGCGATGGCGGTGTTGCGCGGCGGCAAGGGCGCGGATCTGCTACTTGTCGATGTTGCCCTCGACATCCGCGACCTCGTGATGCGGCTCGAGGCCGAACACATTCACGTTCCCATCGTCGCCTGCGGCATCACCACCGACGCGCGTGCAGCGGTCGCCGCCATTCATGCCGGCGCAAAGGAATACATCCCGCTGCCGCCCGATCCGGAATTGATCGCCGCTGTCCTGGCTGCGGTTGCCAACGACTCCCGCGACTTGATCTATCGCGATGAGGCGATGGCGAAAGTCATCAAGCTCGCTCAACAGATTGCAGGCTCAGACGCCTCGGTGATGATCACCGGCGAATCCGGTACCGGCAAGGAAGTGCTGGCGCGCTACGTTCACACCCGCTCGAACCGCGCCAAGAAGCCATTCATCTCGGTCAACTGCGCGGCGATCCCTGAGCACCTTCTTGAATCCGAACTATTCGGTCACGAGAAAGGCTCGTTCACCGGCGCTATCGCAAGGCGCATCGGCAAGTTCGAGGAAGCCAGCGGCGGCACGCTGTTACTGGACGAAGTCTCGGAAATGGACGTGCGGCTGCAATCCAAGCTGTTGCGCGCCATTCAGGAGCGCGTGATCGATCGCGTCGGCGGCACCAAGCCCGTGCCTGTCGACATTCGCATCATCGCGACATCCAACCGGAATCTCTCGGACGCGGTGCGCGACGGCACATTCCGGGAGGATTTGCTGTTTCGCCTGAACGTTGTGAATCTGAAAATTCCACCGCTGCGCGAACGGCCTTCGGACATTCTCGAACTGGCGCAGCATTTCGCCAAGAAATACTCAGAAGCCAATGGCGTGCCGCTGCGGCCGATCTCGGAAGCTGCGCGCAGCGTTCTGACGGCCAATCGCTCGCAAGGCAATGTCCGCGAACTGGAGAACACCATGCACCGTTCGGTGCTGATGGCGAGCGGCGATGAGATTGGACCCGATGCCATTCTTTCACCCGATGGCGACCGCCTCGATATTTCTAAG
>JAPLPA010000232.1:12012-15051 GCA_026400415.1 Afipia sp.
TGCCGTCGCCCATGCAACCTTTGCCGCCGAACAGGTGACGCGCGCACTTGTCGGGCGCACTGTAGCGGATGTCGAGCGTGATCTTATTCTCGAGACGCTGAAGCATTGCCTCGGCAACCGCACCCATGCGGCGAACATTCTCGGCATTTCGATCCGCACCTTGCGCAATAAATTGAATGAATATTCCGACGACGGCCAGCCTATTCCGCCGCCGGGTTCAGGCGAATTGCGCGGCGTCGCGGCAGCCTGATCGACCGACAAAAGTGTGAGCAAACTCGGCCGGTGCGAAAGCACCGGCTTTTTTTATGCGCGTGCCGTCTTCTCGATATTCGCGCTTCTTGTCGGCACGCCGAATTCGCGTCGGCAAACGTCCGCCAGTGCGGCAATGCCCTCTCGGATGTCAGTCACCGATGGACTTGCAAAGCACAGCCTCAGGCGGCTTTTGCTGTGCGCGGCATTGACCGACCATTCTGTGCCGGGATTGATCGCGATGCCCGCAGCCAACGCCGCTTGATAGAGCTTCATTGTATCGACATTGTCCGGCAGCTTGACCCAGAGGAATATTCCGCCTTTCGGATCGTCAAATTCTGCCGACGTGCCGAACTGCTCTTCAAGAGACTCCATCATGGCGTCGAGTTTGACACGCAGGCCCTTCGTGAGTTTCGGCACATGATCTGCAAAATGCGCCGCGCAGAATTCGGCCAGCACCATCTGCTCCAGTGCGCCTGAGCCAGCATCTGTCTTTATGCTGAGAATGCGCGACAGCACGTCCCATTTCGCCACGATGTACCCAACACGCAACGCGGGCGCGACGGACTTCGAAAACGAACCGATGTGAATCACGCCGCCGTTCTGATCCATGGCATAAATCGCCGGAGGGCGTTTTCCACTCCATATCAGATCCGCGTAGCAATCATCTTCGAAAATCGGCACGCCGTAGTCTTCGGACAATTTAAGCAATTCGCGGCGGCGCTGCTCGCTCATGATCGTGCCGGTGGGATTCTGCACCGTCGGAATGGTATAGATGTATTTCGGGCGGATATTTTTCGATTTGAGCTCTTTAAGTGCTGCCGCGACCGCATCGGTTCGCATGCCGTCATCATCCAGAGGAATGCCGATGACGTTGACCCCGCGCCGCGTGAGCCGTGTGATCGAACCCTGATAGCATTCCTGCTCGATGAGCACCGTGTCACCAGGAGATAGCAGAAGCCCGTTAACGAGATCGAGCCCCTGCAGTGAGCCGGACGTGATGAGGATTTCATCAATAGTGCAGACAATGCCCGCATCACGCTTGAGCTTGCCGACGAGAAACTCGCGCAGCGGTCGATAGCCCAGCGGTCCGCTATTCAATCCATAAGTCGCGAGAGTTGCGCCCTCGCGCATCAGCACGGCATTCGACGCCGCCACGAGCCGATCCACAGGCACCTGATCAGCGTCGTTGTTGCCGCCGACAAAATTATATCTGGGAAAGCCCGACCATTTCACGGCGGGCGGCGGAAGACCTTGCGCCAGAACCGGCGTGAAATCGAATGAACTCATCGACGCGTCTCCCACTATTCTTTTTTATTCATGACGATTTATAGAGACGTTGCGCCGTGAAGCAACCACCGCTTACGCGCGCGAGGGGCTATCCGTGCGCTGGAAGATCACCGGCGGCCTTGCGGGTTCGTCAACGGCGATGGATCGCTGATAAAAATTCCATGCGAACAACCCGAAGATGGTGACCACAAACAAGATCACGGCGAATACGGCGGCGCGCTTTAGGAGATCTATCATTGAGTCGCAATCCGCCGCTGCCATGCCCACAATGACGGCGTGACGATCAACTCCATCGCCAAAGCAACCATCATTCCCTTGCCGGGAGCATCACCTAGCGCGAGCGCTCCGATCAACCGCGCGAGACCGCCTGTGAAAACAATCAAAGTGAGTAGCGCGAACCGATCACGGTAACATTCGATGCGCGGGATCGACGCCCAGAAAATCAAACCTATCGTCAGGAGCAATCCCGCAAGATAATGAAGATGGCTCCACGACGAGGCGGAGTTGGGCAATTCGAGAAACTGCGGTCCGTATATAATTCCTCCCAGCCCCGCCCCGACTGGGACGATGCCTGCGATGGCGACGGCGATCTGAAGCAGCTTGCGTTCCATATCATCAGTGCGGATGCATCGCCGCGCGCCGGGCGACATGTCGCTGCAGCAGCCACAGCAGTGGTACGAAAATCAATTCCATGAACAAGCCGAAGATCGTGCCGTTACTCGGCACCGGCCGCATCATGAATGCATAGAGATGCGCAAGGCCGCCGATGAAAATGAGAAACGACAAAATTGAAAAGCGCTTGCCGCGTCTCTCGATGTGAGGAATCGATATCAGATACAGCACACCTATCCCTGCTACGATGGCGGACAGGAACCGGAAATAATTGTCGATGACGGCGTTTCCGGTGCCGTGCAGAAACTGCACGCCCAGAAAAACGCCGCACAGGCCGATGCCGAGCAGCACGACCGAGCCAAAGGCGGTGGCGATCTGAAGAAACAGGCGTTCCATGCTGGCACCCGTCATGGTGGAATCCGGTCGGACCGATCATATATCCGATAAAGGCGCGATTGCAGCGATTGTTTCGCTGCGCCGTGCCGGAATATCTGCGTACACGAGCCACGATTCAGCTATTCACTGATGTCCTCACATCATTTTCCTCCTCGCAACGATAATGACCAGTTTCACCCCGCATCAGGATCAGGCGCTTCGCGCGGTTGCCGATTGGCTGAAGGCCAAGCCCGGCAAGAACGGCACGCCGCCGGTTTTCCGGCTGTTTGGCTATGCCGGCACCGGCAAAACCACGCTGGCGCGCCACATCGCCGACGGCGTCGAGGGCGCGGTGAAGTTTGCGGCGTTCACCGGCAAGGCTGCTTTGGTGATGCGCAACAAGGGCTGCGACAACGCCTCTACGATTCATTCGCTGATCTACCGCACACGTGAATCCGGCGAGGAACAGCCGAGCTTCGAGTTGTGGGACGATGCGCCCGCCTCCAAGGCCAA